>JAEDGN010000029.1 GCA_016297495.1 Coprococcus sp. | reverse complement strand
ATTCCATCTGCATTTTTTTCTGTTCCAGATCAATCTTTATCACCGTTCCCCGATCCGGCTCCGATTCAGCCGATATTCCATGCCCCAGATTGGCACAGATCCGCCGGCACAGATACAATCCCAGTCCGCTTGCCTTTTTGTCACTCCGGCCATTATAGCCCGTATAACCTTTTTCAAATATCCGCGGCAGATCCTCAGCGGCGATACCAATACCCGTATCACGAATACATAAGGTCTTCGGTTCTTCCATGTCAATGGTAATCACACCTTTTTCCGTATATTTCAGTGCATTGGACAATACCTGCTCCAGTACAAACTGCAGCCATTTCTCGTCCGTAATAACCTTTACAGTCAATGGCTCATAGATGAGTCCTATCTTTTTCCCGATAAATTGTCCGGCAAATCTCCTGACCGCCTGACGAACAATGTTATCCAGATCATATTCTGCTATGACATAATCTGTTGAATCTCCATCCAGACGCAGATAGCAAAGAACCATCTCCACATACTGCTCGATCCTGAACAGATCGGCAGATATTTTACGCGCCAGATCTGAATCCTCATTCTGCAGTGTCAGACGCATGGATGCAATGGGGGTTTTGATCTGATGAGCCCAGACCGTATAGTAATCGATCATATCCTGATACCTAAGATTCATCCGGTTTTCCAGCTGTCTCTGTTCCTCCCTCAATAAAAAAATAATCTGCTGATAATCCTCTTCGTCTATAGTCTCAGGATGCGGGAATTCTTCCATGATCTCAGATGACAGTTTCTGCATATCCAGAAGATAGCAGTGTTTTTCTCTGAACTTTCTGTAATCCATCCATATAAAAAATACTCCCAGACATGAACATAATAGTATCGGATACAGAACTGCTTCCACCGGCAGGTGATACAAAATAAATAGGATCAAAAATATAACCCAGAACAAAACCTGTATCAATATGATTTTTCGCCTCTGCTTCAAATATCTTAAAAGCAATTCCATAATTATCTGCCCTCCACCGAAGTATCCTCTGCCTCAATCAGATAACCTGCACCGACTTTTGTTGTAATAAAACGCTCCAATCCGGCAGCATCCAGCTTCTTCCGCAGCCGGTTCACATTCACAGTCAATGTGTTTTCATCAATAAAGCTCTCTGTCTCCCAGAGGCGTTCCATCAGTTTTTCTCTGCTGACAATCTTCCCTTTATTCTCCAGCAGCGTCAGCAGGATTCGGTATTCATTCCTAGTCAAAGCTATCTTCCCGCCATTGTATGTAAGAGAATTATCTTCCATATTCAGCACTGCTCCCCGGCATCGAAGCATGGGCGGCGCGGCCGCAGCAAAATCATAAGTACGGCGCAGCATAGCCTGAATCTTGGCGATAAGCACAGTCTGATCGAAGGGTTTGGCAATAAAATCATCCCCTCCCATATTCATGGCCATAACAATATTCATATTATCAGAGGCAGAAGAAATAAAAATGACAGGAACTTTTGATATTCTGCGGATCTCACTGCACCAGTAATAGCCGTTAAAAAAAGGCAAACCGATATCCAGGAGCACCAGATGAGGATCATACTCTTTAAATTCATCCATGACATTCCTGAAGTTTTTCACACACTTTGCCTGAAGATTCCACATCCCTGCCTGTTCCCTGATGGCTTCTGCGATTCCCTGATCATCCTCTGCAATTAAAATTCTGTACATATTCTCCACCCCTTTGTTCATTCTTATCATAAAAACAGAAACATCCACCAGTTTAAATTCAAATTCAGGCTGATGGATGTTCTATGATTATTTGTCTATTTCACCATTTAAAAACTTAGACGCGCATATATTTCTTTTGTAATGTAGGCACGGACAAATATGCCGTCTTCCTGATAACGTTCTTCCAGAAGCTGCCCATACTTGCGGATGACTGCTATATCTCCTGCATGGGCGTAGTCAAAAATTCTCTCAATCAGTATCTTATCGGCACGTAAAATAGCCTTAATGGAAGACAGAAGTGCATCCAGTCCCTCACCGCTTCTCACTGATGCCGCCACTGTATAATCCGCCTTAAAATCTCTCAGTCCTGTAAGCACTTCACGATCCTGCAGCAGATCAATTTTGTTAAAAACTGTAATAATTGTTTTATCTCTGATTGCCAGACTGGTCAGTGTTTCATAAACAACATGCATATGCATGTCTGCCTGAGGATCAGAAGCATCTACCATGTGAATCAGAATATCTGCATATTTCGCCTCTTCCAGTGTACTTCTGAAGGCTTCCACCAGATGATGGGGCAGCTTGTGTATAAAACCGACTGTATCTGTCAGCAGAAGCTCCTGCCCATCCTCCAGTACCAGATTCCTCGTGGTAGGATCCAGTGTGGCAAACAGCTTGTCCTCTTCCAGCACTCCGGCACCAGTCAGCCTGTTTAACAGTGTTGATTTACCCGCGTTGGTATAACCCACTATGGCTGCCACCGGTATATGGTTGCGCTCTCTCTGCTGTCGCGCCACCTCACGATGCCGTTTCACTGCTTCCAGTTCACGTTTCAGCTGTGAAATGCGCTCTCTGATCAGACGGCGGTCAACTTCCAGCTTCTTCTCTCCCGGACCTCTTGTACCAATACCGCCTCCCAGCCTTGACATGGAACTGCCCATACCTGTAAGACGCGTCGCTCTGTAACGGAGCTGTGCCAGCTCGACCTGTATCTTGCCTTCCTTCGTGGATGCCCGCTGGGCAAATATATCAAGAATCAGAAGCGTTCTGTCCATAACCTTGATATCCAGTATATCCTGCATGTTGGCCATCTGGGCCGGAGAAAGCTCATCATCACAGATGATACCCGTTGCATGGGTATCAATGATCAGCTCCGTCAGTTCCGCAAGCTTGCCTTTGCCGAGATAGGTTCCCGGATGTATCATCTCCCGATTCTGTATCAGCCTTCCAACGGTAACAGCACCGGCTGTCTCCGCCAGCTCTTCCAGTTCATCCAGAGACTTTTCCACAGAATCACTGTCACCCGTTGCCACACCGACCAGTATCACCTGTTCTGTTAAATCTTTGTTTTCAAATAAATCCGGCATATGTTCTCCTTGTATGCGTATTATTGTGTTACACGGCTTTCCAGGAACTGATATTCCTTCATTCCCTTTTCATCATCCGGGTATTTACTTACATAATCTCTGGCCACATTATAGGCATCCTCCCATCGGGCCAGATGCTCATAAGCCGATATCAGATTAAAGGACAGCGCTGCATCCATCTCTCTGTCATTGTACATCAATCCGTTTTCACATGCCGCAGCAGCCTCCTCATAATTGCCGCTGTCCATCAGGCAGACTGCATACTGATTATATCCGTGGGCCATGACAGAAGATTCCACCTTGTTCTGATCGACTTCATTGAAAAATGTCTCATAATAACTGCGGGCTTTCTCATAGTCCTCCTGCCGCACAGCCGTCTCTCCCAGCCCCAGCAATGCCGCAGTGTATCCTTTCTCATAGGATTTCTCCAGCATCTCTATGGCACTGTCATCATCCTGAAGATCAAGATAGATCATACCGCGATTAAAATAATCCTCACCGCTGCTTCCGGACAATCCAAGGGCATCGTTGAGCACCTTCCTGGCCTCTTCATCCTTACCCTGAGCCTCAAGAGCATTATAAAGCGCACGGTAAATAGAATAACTCTTCCGGCTCTGAGATATGGCAGCATAGAGATCCGTCTCGGCTGACGCATAATCCTCCAGAGCCATATAAGCCATACCTCTCAGCATCCTGGCTCCGGCATCATCCTGAAGATCAATAATCTGACCATAGGATTGCACCGCAGAAGTATAATTGCCTGATTTTTCCTCTGTCTCCGCTTTATAGTAAAGCGTATCTATCCTGATCTCTTTACTCTGTCCCGCTGCCTCAAGCGCATTCTTAAACCATGAAATGGCAGATTCATAATCTCCCTGATAGAGACACGCAATGCCTCTTCCTCTGTTCAGCAGAGCCCTCTGATCATCATTTTCCGCAGAGCCTTCAGCCTGATTAAAATATCCCAGTGCCTGATCATAAGACTTCTGCTCAATATAAGCCATACCAAGATGTATGTAATAATCCGCATTCTGTCCATCATAGGACAATGCTTCTTTAAATTCCCTGATTGCCGTATCATAATCGCCATTCTCATAGGCATTCATACCCTTATTGTCATGCCGTGAACCGCTGTTATAATTTTTCACAACCAGTACAGTCATTACAAGTGCTGCCAGCACAATACATACTGCCAATATCCGCAGTATCTGCTGCCTGCGCCGACGGCGCCTGATCTTTTTCATTCTCTCAGCACGCCGTCTTCTCCTGCGGATCTCTTCCTGATTCTGTTCGTTTTTTGAAGATGCCGGCTGACTGTCTCTGCTTTTTTTTGAAGCAGCATATTCCGGATGAACTTTATTGGTTATATTCTTAATGCGATTCCTGTCCGAACTGCTCTTTATCTGGCGATTTTTCTTCTTCTCCCGATTCTCTCGCTCGTCTAATGCCAATCAATACACCTCCTCGTAATCTACAACCATTATTCTATTATAATTTGAAAGGGGATAAAATGCAAGTAAAAGGAGAACTGGCCCTCCGGATATACGGTGAACTGTATCCTGTCACCATAACTGAAGGAAGCTGACAGTCTGCCTCCGGCAGTTCAATATAGTTTTTCCTGCTTCCATCTGTACCTGGACGCCCGCCCCTCTGTACATATTCCTTCAGCCGCCGTCTTGACGGACAAATATAACTGCAGCTTCCGCACCCCAGACATTCATCCAGTTCTGACCCATGGCAATCTGCCCATGGTACAATCCCGACAGGACATATGTCTGCACACCTGGAGCATCTCAGACAGGGCTGTTCATTCTCCTCAATCCTTGGAAGTATCAGAAGAGAACACATACCGGAATCAACAACAGCGTTCAGAGGGTTCATTGTATATCCTGCCATAAGACCGCCATTAATCAGTATACCGGAAGCTCTCATCCAGGAGCCTTTTAATAATTTCACTGTATCTTTCAAAGCCATCCCAATAGGTAATTCATAAAAACCATTGACTGGCATACAGCCGCCAATCAGAAAACGTCTTCTTGTCCAGGGCCTGTGATCATACACCATATCATAAACTCCCAGAACCTGATCCACATGCAGCATCACCCATGTTCTCCCCTGTATCCATTCTGTCAAATTTTTCTGAATCATCTCATCCCGGCCTCCGGGATAGGTATCCGGAACAAAAACAAAAGTAATTCTATCTCTTATTTCCACAGTAAAATATTTATATGCCGCATTTATCAGTTCTTTTACAGCATTCTGCTGCCGTCTTCCGGCAACAATCAGAATTTTTTTCGCCTCAATCACATGCAAAAAAATAAGCAGCCCATATAACAACTGTCCCGGACGCTCCCTGATCATCAGAAAATCAAACATCAGGGATGGATCATCCATCACTGCATTTAAAATAATCACATCACATTTTCTCTGTTTTTCGCCGTCAAAAAGAATCCTGTTAATTCCAGGAATACCGCTGCCCATCAGCACTTCCCTTATTTTTATCAGATCATCTGCTTTTTCACTGCATGGAAAATATGCCTGCTGTTCTTTTCCCTCGCTGTCACAAACCTTGAGTTCCACATATTCTTCGAATGTCCTGTAACCGGTCTGTTCCCGCCTGATACCCGCAATATACCCCGGCAGGTCCGTACGGACCACATGATAATCCTGAAAAGATTCTCCTTCTCTTATTCCAACAATACCATATTTCTCCACATAGTCGCCGATCGATACACTCACCCGGCAAGGTCTGTCATTTTTCATCTTCATTGGCAGATATAGTTTATCCGGCTTTCTGGAAGGCATTCGTTCAAAAGACGGCTGTATAATTTTCCTGAACATTTCATCGTCCAGAAAAACACCGCCATGCCACAGATTATCTTCCAAAAAAAGCTGCTCCATACTCTGCCTCCATCTGTTATCCGGTCCTATGCCGGCATATCATCCTGATAAGCATAGTATCAAGCAGCTTGATTCGAATTATACTGACACCATTATCCATCTGAAGATTACTGCTCTGCCGTGTCTGTTCTGTCACAACATCCTCTTTCGCCAAAGAATCCAGAGAATAAAAAGACAAAGAAGGAAGGTCAGGCCGCATATAATGCCAAATCCCATGGTCATGGACGCAAAAGGCATACCGTCCGTATTCACATTCATACCATAAAGACCTGAAATAATTGTCGGTACAGCCATGACAAGTGTGATAGATGTCAGATATTTCATCGTATTATTCAATCGGTTGTTGATAACATTGGACATCAGCTCACTGGTACCGTCGATGATCTCACGGTAAATAGTCGCCATCTCAATCGCCTGCCGGTTCTCGACCTGCACATCCTCCAGCAGATCCTCATCCTCCGGATACTGAGGAATATGTTTGTATCGGCGAAGCCTGTCAATGACCATTCCGGCAGCCCGCAGAGAAGTCTCAAAATAAACCAATGTAGATTCCAGATCATGAAGTTCTATCAGATCCGCCTCATCTTCCTTTTCTTCCCCGATCCTCGCCTCAATCGCCAGTCGACGGTTATCAACAGAACGCAGCACGTTCTGATAAGTTGTCATGGAATTCAAAAGAATCTGGTAAACAAATCGTGTTCTCTTCTTTGTGGAAAAGCAGCGTACATGACTGTTTATAAATGTATTCAATATAGGCGTATCTTCACTGCAGATAGTAATGATTGCCCCTTTTGCCAGCACAAGTCCCAGAGGGATTGTCGTATAGACTTTCTTCTCATGCTGAATCTCACTGGCCGGAATATCAACCAGCACAAGTGTATAATCATCCTCCAGAACAATACGGGACTTTTCCTCTTCATCCAGTGCTGCACGCATATCCTCGATATCTATATTGTAATGTTTCGCGACAGGCTCCATCTCCCACATGGTTGCCGCTGTGATTTTCACCCAGCAGCCGTCTTCGAATTCTTTCAGGGAATTCAGCTTTCCGCCTTCTGTTTCATAAATATTCACCATGTTTATCACCTGCCTCTGTTTTATTATCATATAATTTCATATCATAACCATCTTAACATACCATTCCACACTTCTCAAGCCGTCAAATAAAAAAAGCCATCATTTTGTGATGGCTTTTCGCGGGAGCGTCCCGAATACTGACGATTCAAAGGGGGAAAGAATCACAGTTATCGTGCTATAGCTTTAAATGCTTCATTCAGATCCTGAATAATATCATCAATATTCTCCGTTCCAATAGACAGACGGATCGTATTAGGTCTGATACCCTGGTCCAGCAGCTCTTCCTCCGTGCACTGGCTGTGAGTCGTTGTAGCCGGATGGATAACCAGGGATTTTACATCTGCCACATTGGCCAGCAATGAGAACAGTTCCAGATTATCAATAAAGTCTTTGGCTGTCTGTGCATCACCTTTGATCTCAAAAGTAAATATGGAACCACCGCCATTCGGGAAATATTTGGCATAAAGTGCCTTCTGACTCTCATCCGCTGTTACAGAAGGGTGGTTCACCTTTTCAACCTGCGGGTGATTGTTCAGATATTCTACAACCTTCAGGGCATTTTCCACATGGCGCTCTACTCTCAGAGACAGTGTCTCAAGCCCCTGAAGGAAGAAGAAGGCATGGAACGGTGAAAGTGTTGCTCCTGTATCGCGCAGAAGAATAGCACGGATTTTTGTCACAAAGGCTGCCGCGCCAACCGCTTTTGTAAAGCTGATACCGTGGTAGCTTGGGTTCGGCTCTGTCAGGGATGGAAATTTACCGGAAGCTTCCCAGTCAAATTTTCCGCCATCAACAATAACGCCGCCTATGGTCGTGCCATGTCCGCCAATAAACTTTGTAGCTGAATGTACAACAATATCTGCACCATATTCAATTGGTCTCACCAGATAAGGTGTCGCAAATGTATTGTCCACTACCAGAGGAATCTGATGTCTGTGTGCCAGGTCAGCCAGCGCTTCAATGTCAACAACATCTGAATTCGGATTGCCCAGTGTCTCGATAAATAATGCCTTTGTATTCTCCTGGATGGCAGCCTCAACTTCCGCTTCATTAAAAATATCCACAAATGTTGTCTGAATGCCATACTGCGGCAAAGTATGTAACAACAGATTAAATGTACCGCCATAAATATTCTTGGCTGCGACAATATGATCTCCGTTCTGAGCCAGATTTTCAATGGTATAGCTGATAGCTGCCGCTCCTGAAGCAACTGCCAGAGCCGCCACACCGCACTCCAGAGCTGCAATTCTCTTTTCAAATACATCCTCTGTCGGATTCGTCAGACGACCGTATATATTACCGGCATCAGCCAGACCAAAACGTGCTGCCGCATGGTCACAATTGCGGAATACATAGGAGGACGTCTGATAAATCGGGACTGCCCTGGCATCTGTCACCGGATCTGCCTGTTCCTGTCCTACGTGTAACTGAAGTGTCTCAAACTTAAACTTTCTATTTTCTCTTGTAATTTTTTCACTCATTATTATATCCTCATTTCTCAACTATTATGGAATTTCAACACGATATCAACAAAATATATGGAAACGGCACATTCGTCCGTGACTCCAGTTCACATTAAATCGATTACACATTCGATCCGTCACGCTTACACTATGTCTTCGTTCTGTACAAATGGATTTCATACCGTTTCTCCTTTTCCTATAGTATTAATATGTTTTATATGATAACTATATTTTTCGGTTTTGTCAATACTTTTTTATTATATTTTTCTACACATTTCGGTAATTACTTCAAACTATTCGCAACGCACAATGCCCCGTAACCCACCCGTATATCCGGATATTCCATGATCCCCCGCAGCGGCCTTGCACCGGCTATGAGATAGGCTTTAAGCTTTTCGCCGTACAGATAAGGATCCCGTCCCCGGACAATACCATATTCCATGAGTAATGCCGCAGATCCGGCCACAAAAGGTGCTGCAAAGGAGGTCCCGCTTAATTCTGTATATCCGCCTCCAGCCGCAGTTGTTATGATATTGACCCCCGGTGCCGCCAGATCAGGCTTCACCCGTCCAAAAGCCCCTATATATCCTCTGCCCGAAAAGTCAGCATAATAATCCAGCCAGGCATCATAGGCTCCCACTGTGACAGCATTCTCCGCTGTACCGGGTATGGTCACTGTAAGTTCCTGCACAGGAAGTAAAAAACCTGTTTGACGGTTCAATACTCCTGCCGTCGGAAGCCACATTTCAATATTTCCCTGCACAACCCGACCGGATACCAGGCGAATATTCCATAGTCCCTCTGTCACATACCCGTTCTCCGGAAGGAAGTCAATATATATCTCCTGTGCCTGATTGTATGGTGACGGTTCCCCGTAATATAATAATATTTCTGTATCACCAAGCGTAAAGCGCTGCGGTCCAAGTATTTTTTTAATGGTGCCGCTGCTATTTCCCGACGGACTGACTATTTCTATATCCATTTCATCACCATAGTTTTTCCATATCTGAACATTCAGAACTGATTCATAGGCCCCAACAGTAAGGGTTACATCCAATGTCTTTCCGGAAGTTATAACCGCCGAAAAATGCCCTGAACTGGATGCATCATTGCCTGCTGCAATGGCAATACTGTTCTTCCAGATCTGTGAGACCGTATTAATATAAGATTCCAGCAATGAATTACCATCGTGTGAACCATAGCTGTTGCCAAAGCTGATATTTACTGCCACAGGTTTGCCAAGCTCCATGGCTTTTCGCAATACAAAATCCAGCCCCTGCATCAGTTCCGTCGTCCTGGGAAACCCCTGTTTTTCAGATGTTCCCAGTTTAACCACCAACAGATCACTCCCTGGTGCCACCCCTCTGTTGATATTACCGGAGCTCCTGCCGTTACCTGCCATAATTCCCGCAACAGCTGTCCCATGTCCACTGATATCCCTGCTGCTTACGATAGTCATCCTTTCTTCCGGATCCGCCGCCTGCAATGCCTGATTAATCTGCTCCCTCGTATAAAGTGTTCCTATTCTGTATCCCTCCGGCGGTCTGCCGGAGATGGTCTGATCCCACAAGGCTTCTATTCTGGTGGTACCGTCTTCATTTCTGAAATCAGGATGCCCATAATCGATGCCTGAATCAATGACCGCCGCCAGAACACCCGCCCCGGTAAGACCCAGGGGCATTGCCTGAACAGGATTAATACACGAGGCAATTCTTCCCTGCGCAACGGAAAAAACCAGCTGTTTGGATTTTTCAATATAGGTAATGAGTTCCTCATTCGAAAAATCCTCCAGCTGGTTTTCAGCTATTCTTATAATTGCGTACTGCCCAAGCAGCGGAACAATGTCAATTCCCGGATAAGACGGAGCCAGAGACATAATATCTCCCACATATTTCACAATAATCTCCCATGTCCTGCTCCCGCCGTCATATCCTATATTGAGATTCTCAGATTTCTGCCGCTCTTCCTCAGTGGCGCTCAGGGCCAGATTCAGCAAGTCTTCTATCTTCTGATTTGCCATATCATCATCCCGTTTTTAACAGTCACTATCATTATATGCTGCTATGTCTGCTGCATGCCCTGCTGATAGGCTTCCATTCTCTCCGCAATTTTTCTGACACATAACAGACACGTAGGCACAATATAAAGGCATGCGGATATCCATGCTGTCTGATCAGCAAAGCAGATGGCTGTATATCCATATTTTCCAACAAATACAAAGCTGACAAAAATTCTGGCTATCATTTCTGTTACACCGGAAAAAACAGCTCTTCCAGAGAATCCCAGTCCCTGTGTACACATACGGCAGACATTCAGAATACCGAGACTCCAGAAGAAAAAGCCCATGCATCGAAGATATTTTGCGGCCGCATCCAGAACTACCGTCATATCGCTGCTGATAAACAACATGGATAAAGTCCGTCCGGCAAAAATCAGTACAAAGCCTGCCAAAATACCATAGGATACGCCAATGGCAATGCCTTCTGCCAGTCCTTTTTTAATTCTGTCCATCTTACAGGCACCCAGATTCTGTCCACAAAAAACAGACACCGCCGTAGCGATGGCATCAAAAGGGCACATGACAAACTGCTTAATACGCATTCCCGCCGTAAAACCGGATACATAAATACTGCCAAGACCATTATTCGCCGACTGCATGACCATACTGCCAATGGCTGTAATGGAAAACTGCAGGCCCATGGGAAGACCCATGATAAGCATTTCCTTAATACAGGCCCACCTTACCTGACATTCTTCTCTTCTCAAATGCAGCAGCGGGAACTTCCTGATCATAAAGATCAGACAGGATACACCACTGACAGCCTGAGCTGTAATGGTGGCAATCGCAGCCCCGGCGCATCCCCAGCCAAGCACAATGATACATATCAGGTCTAGAAGAATATTCAATCCTGCAGAAAAAGCCAGAAACATAAAGGGTGTTCTGCTGTCCCCCACTGCACGGAGAATACTTGAAAGTAAATTATATAATAATGTAAACGGAATTCCCAGAAAAATAATCAGCAGATAACTGTAAGCATTGTCAAAAATATCATCTGGTGTCGACAGGAGATGCAGAATCTGCGGACAAAGCAGCGCACAAACTGTTGTCACAAGAACTGCTGCTCCCGCTGTCAGCAGCAATGCATGAAAAATGTCTCTTCTCATACGTTCATATTGCCCCGCGCCAAAATCTCTGGCCACCGGCACAGCAAAGCCGTTGCAGGTACCCATACAAAACCCCAGCACTAAAAACTGAACACTGCTGGAGGCGCCTACTCCCGCCAGTGCATCCGTCCCCAGAAAACGACCGACAATAGATGCATCAATGAGATTGTAGGTCTGCTGAAGAAGATTCCCAATTAAAAGGGGCAATGCAAACTTCAAAATCAAACGAAGTGCATTACCCTCTGTCATATCCTTTGTCATTATGTATTCACTCCCTGTCTGAAATCGTACGATTTCTAATATAAAATGATTTTTTATATTTTGCAACAGGAAATTATAAAACGATTTTTTTAACAGAATATTTTTTATGATCGATTTCCATAATGGCCATGGTCACTTCTCCACCGAATCGCGGCCATCCGCAGCTGCCCGGATTAAGACAGAGCTGCCCGCTGATCACATTTTCTGAATAATGATGACTGTGCCCGAATATAAATACATCCGCTTTCAATGATTCCGGACCGGCATCATGCTGATCATGAACCATGAAAAAACTCAGATCTTCAATCTTAAATTGAAGTTTTCGTGCAATCCCCCTGGCCCACATACCATCATTATTGCCCCTTACCACGTACAATTTTCCCTTATAACGAATCTGATCCAGAATATTCTCTGTGGTCACATCTCCCGCATGCAGAATGCAGTCGCAGGTATCCAGAATCTTCAGCACCTCCGGCCGAAGTAATCCATGTGTATCAGAAATAATGCCGACTCTCGTTGCCATTGCTATTCCCCTATCATCATTTTTATCCAACTTTTCTTTCAATTCTCACCTGAAATCAGATTTCCCGGTCCAAAACCAGCCGGAAGCAGCTCACTCAGACTGCACACTCTGTATTCGCTCTCCGACCGTGCCAGTATAATCTGAAATGAATCCGGCCTGCAGAATTCCATCATCACCTGACGACAGACGCCACAGGGCGTGCATTCCTCCAGCGGGAGTCCTGCACCCTCCAGTCCGCCTGCAACAGCGATTGCCACAAAATCTCTGCTTCCTTCACTAACAGCCTTGGAAAAAGCGGTACGTTCCGCACAAATGGTCGGTGAAAAAGCGGCATTCTCAATATTACAGCCTGTATAGATCCTGCCCTGGCTGTCCAGAAGTGCCGCTCCCACTTTAAAATGAGAATATGGGGTGTAGGAAAACCTTCTAGCCTCAATGGCAGCCTTTGCAAGCTGCCTGTATTCTTCCTTTTTCATCATCTGCCCATCTCCTGTTATATGATTTCATAGATCAGCGGCCGTACTTCCGGTTCCTCTTCAGCGATTATAAAAGCCTGTCTGCAGCTATCCTTCCACTCTTCCGTCAACATCTCCCGATGATGTACGACAGCCAGTGTCTCGCCCTTCTGAACATAATCTCCCGGCTTTTTCTTTAATACAATACCCACTTCATTCCAGATATCATCTTCTTTTTTTGCCCGTCCTGCACCGATCCGCATCGCCAGACTTCCCAGCTCCATCGCCTTTTCATCATGTACATATCCACATCGATCACTGATAATAGCCGTCTGACAGCGAGCCTTTGGAAGCATCTCCGGATGCAGAATCTGATAACGGTTTCCTCCCTGAGACGCCACCATGTCAGCCAGCTTATTGAGTGCACGGCCGCTCTTCAACGCCTCCGACAGCCTGCGTTCTGCCTCTGCCGCACTTGCTGCTCCTCCTGCTTCCTGGAGCAGCAGGCTGCCGGCCGCCATACATAAATCCATCAGATCCTCCGGTCCGCGCCCCTGCAGTGTTCTCACAGCTTCCTCAACTTCAAGGGCATTTCCGATGGCCTTGCCCAATGGCGCCTCCATACTGCTGATCACAGCCCGCACTTTCCGCCCCATGCCAGTACCGATCTGGATCATCGTCTGTGCAAGCTTCACGGCATCCTCCGGAGTCTTCATGAATGCTCCGCTGCCGTATTTCACATCAAGAGCAATGACATCACTTCCGGCCGCCAGCTTTTTTGACATGATGCTTGAGGCAATAAGCGGTATGGAATTGACAGTTCCTGTTACATCACGAAGTGCATAAAGCTTTTTATCAGCCGGCACCAGATTACCGCTCTGACCTACAATGGCAATACCGATTCGATTTACCTGATCGACAAAATCTTTTCTTTCCAGATTGACACGAAACCCCTCTATGGACTCCAGTTTATCGAGAGTTCCCCCTGTGAACCCCAGTCCCCGTCCCGACATTTTAGCCATCGGAACACCACATGCCGCCACCATCGGTCCCAATACAAGAGAGGTCTTGTCCCCAACACCTCCCGTTGAATGTTTATCCGCCTTCAAACCATGAATAGCGCTGAGATCCATCACATCACCGCTATGCATCATACACATGGTCAGTTCAAGCGTCTCATCCGGATTCATTCCTTTAAAAAAAATGGCCATCAACAGAGCACTCACCTGGTAATCAGGAATCTCTCCAGACACATAACCCCTGATCCAATACCGGATCTCCTCTGCAGATAAAGGCCTGCCTTCCTTTTTCTTTTCAATCAGATCAACAAAACGCATATTAATCCCCCTTTTTCAGCACATTCAGCCTGCCTTCCAGCCACGGACCGCAGGAGATTCCCCCTGTTTCCTCCCTGCAGACATATATCTTCTCGTCAAAATCCCCACACAGCATACCATCTGCAGACATTTTCTCCGGGATCGCCATCATCCACAGTTCATCCGGCTCTCCCTGGATACCATCATAGCGATGTGTCACATCTTCCATATTACCATCATGCCGGTAAATCCCCAGTGCCGGAATACACGCTTCATGACAAGCCAGCACTGCCACCTTTTCCGGTATAATTCCCAGTTTCCGGCAGTTGGCCCTGAGAAACCTGACCGCCCGCATCATATCCATGGCACCGCAATCCGTCCTGATATTCAGTATAAATGCCCGACATCCCTCCTGTGCAATCCCGGCTGCCGCCTTCATACTCTCTGGTACCCACTTAAGATGACCATTCTCACCGCCCGGGCAAATCAATACAGCCGGAAGAGCTTCTTCTGCCTCTCTTGTAAATGGAATCAAAACAACATTTTTCGCAGCATCCATCTCTTCCTCCGGCAGATCACGCCAGACCGGTATGGTAATTCTCTCACCGGCTTCCCGCCGTTCAATAATAAAATTGGAGGCATCTACCAGTTCCTGCGCAGGAAAACGGATTAATTTCATCATATGCCTCAATTTCATTTTATCAAAAGGCCATTTCACCTGTTCACATAACTGCATATCAAAAAAAATAGGCAGTTTTCGGTTCACCCGTTCATTTTCTACAATATCAATCAATGTACTATCTAATGTAAATCTTTCGTTCATTCTTTATCCTATCCTGTTCACAGCCATTTTATCTATCTTTATTTTAGCATCTTCTCAGCAGCAAAGCAACAGGCCGGCAACGTGGTACAGATAAAGTATTTTTTAAAATAATTATTTCCTGATGTATAAGGTCCATATATACGGTTATACTATAAGTGTTCTAATCAAAGAGGATTAGAACTATCCCCCTCCAGATACAAAAGATAAGTTTTTATACTTATCCTCCCCTTTTGTCCCCCGGATGACTGAATTCAGGTGTTCGGGGGATTTCCATTTTGTCTATACAGTTAAAGACAGCACTGCCATTTGCTTGACGAATTATAAAGGACTGTTATAATGGATACAGATACTGTTGATACGCACCAGAAAAGGATAAGTACGATGAAATTAAAAAGAGTTTTTGCAATTATTGCTGTTATTTTATTGGTGGGGCTCTATGGATCCACCCTCGTGTTCGCTCTTTCTGACAGTCCAAATGCTGCCTATCTGTTTAAAGCTTCTATTTTCTGTACAGTCATCATTCCGGTCATGCTTTATGGATATATGATTATTTACAGAATTTTCAGCAGAAAAAGTAATTCTGATCAGCATCAGAGTGATGAATCCACTTCGGATGATTAGATTTGATTAAGAGTTTCTTTAGATTTCTTTTATCTGAAGGACAAATTTTGAACACATTTTCTGACTATAATAAAGCCATAGTAATCAAGCAGATGATTACTATGCAGTTTGATTTTTTCATAACATTCGCCGGACGGTTCCCCAATAGCCGTCCGGCCTCCCTCTGTTTACAGCCTGTCAGATACTGAAGGCTGCTTTTTTTACCCTTTCTTTTTTCCTGTATACGATTTTCCCGTCAACTATTTTCAATAAAATATTCGCATTTCGGAAAATACTTTCAGAATAATTCTCAGTTTCTTCATCATAAACCACAAGGTTCGCCGGCTCACCCGGTTTCATTGCCATCCGGCCATCTATTATAATCTGGTAATTTCCGTCCGTCCTGTAACTGCTGCCCATTTCCTCCACTTCGACACCTGTTGCCGCACTATATAGTCCTGCCAGAACTGACTTGTTTTTATAACCGCACATAATTGTATTCAATCCAATATGCTGCGATATCTCGTCACAATCTCCAATCGCCATATAGCGCCCGTTCTTGATTGCCAGGGCACCATTTCTGCCTTTTCCACTTTCATCAAAGATCAGACCGCTAATCACAATATCCGCCCAGGTATCTTCCTCATAACCATCGTTGTATCCCTGTTCCATTTTTCCGCCATCCTTTCCTGCCGCAGTTTACAACCTTATTCACACAGATATCTCCAGATATTTCCTGCATATATAAAAGGACAGTCCTATGACTGTCCTTCCAGTTTTTCTTCCATATATGAATCAATATAAATGTTCAATAAACTCAATCATGCCCGCCAATGCGTCCTCTTCATCCATACCATCGCAGCAGACTGTTATCTCTGTATTCTGTCGAATGCAAAGGCTTAATACACCAAGAAGGCTCTTGGCGCTAACTTCCTTATCACCGTGACAAAGCATAATCTTACATCGGTATTTCAAAGCATGTTCTGCCAGTTCTCCTGCGGGACGCAGATGCAGTCCATGCAGTGTACGAATCTGTACCTGTGCGCTTACCATAAAGATCAATCCCCCGTTAATTTCCCTATGATCTGCCTTTATACTGGTTACAGTATATCATATATTAAAAGAGAAATCACGCTTTTTTTAATAATTGCATGAATTTTTTAAAAATTACCAATAATTTCCAAACATTTACTCTTCCAGAATATGCTCAAAAGCCACCTGGAACAATTTCTGAATATGTTCATCTGCCAGAGAATAATATCGAACTTTGCCATCCCTGCGTGTCTTGACCAGTCTGGCCTGTTTCAGCAGACGCAACTGATGGGACACGGCCGACTGATTCATCTCCAGAAGCACGGCCAGATCACTGACACACATCTCTGACTGAGTCAGTGCGCAGATGATTTTCGCCCGTGTCAAATCTCCAAAAGCCTTAAAAAGCTCAGCCACGTCAAAGAGATCATCCATGTCCGGCATGCGCGATGCAACATATTCCACCACCTCCGGATGAACCTGCGTCTGACAGCCATCCTGTATATTCTGTTCAAAATCCTTTGTATCCATTCCAATCACCACTTTCTGACTGATGCCGGTTCCGTTCACTGACGGTTCCGGATTATTTTCTGTTGGCAGGTTCAATATTGATGGAACGTCCTTTAATCTTGGCACTGGACATGGCCACCAGTACTTCTTTGGCGTACTCTCTCGGTACCTCCACAAATGTATACTTATCATACATATCAATGGTACCGATCAGGCTTCCGGCAATACCGGTCTCACCGGCGATGGCACCCAGAATATCTCCCGGCCTTGCTTTTTGGCTCTTGCCAATATTGATAAATAAACGTACCATTCCGTCCTCTGCACCAGTATCTCCAAAATCATCCACTTCAACACATTTTTCACCACTGTCATCTCCCAGTGCCATTTTCAGAAAAGCGGCCGCAAGATCCAGCGTCGTGTAGTCATCCTTTTCAAGCTTCTCCTCAATCATTCGTATATAAGGCTTCAGATTCTCTTCATCAATCATACCTGTTACCTTCTCAAATATCTTGTCAGCTTTCACATTGGCCACATCATTGAGCGATGGCACCTGCTTGGCCATGATCTTGGTTCTGCAGTAACGCTGGATATCCTTAAGCTTATAGAATTCACGGCCCGTGATAAAGGTAAAGGCTTTGCCGGTTTTACCGGCACGGCCGGTTCTGCCGATACGATGCACGTAATACTCATCATCCTGAGGCAAATCATAATTGAATACCGCATCCACATCGTCCACATCGATACCTCTGGCGGCCACATCAGTTGCTACCAGGATCTCCGTGCGGCCATTACGAAATCCATTCATGACCCGGTCCCTCTGCTGCTGTTTCATATCACCGTGAAGTCCTTCTGCGAAATAGCCGCGTCCCTTCAGCCCTTCCACCAGTTCATCCACCTGCTTCTTTGTATTACAGAATACTATAGAAAGGGCCGGATTGTAAATATCCAAAAGTCTGGAAAGTATCTCCTCTTTATTCTTCGGACGCACTTCATAATAATACTGCTCTATATTGGCCACTGTCAGTTCTTTCTTGACAACCTTCACAATCTTCGCATCTTTCTGATAGGTTCTTGCTATCTCCATGATCGGCTGCGGCATCGTCGCTGAAAAGAGCAGTGTCTGTCTCTCCTCCGGAGTCTGTGAAAGAATCGTTTCAATATCCTCACGGAATCCCATATTCAGCATCTCATCGGCCTCATCCAATACAACCATCTTCAGATTATCCAGCTTGATCGTATGACGCCTCATATGATCCATCACACGCCCGGGCGTACCAATCAGGACCTGTACTCCGCCTTTCAGGGAGCGGATCTGCTTGACAATATCCTGTCCGCCATAAATAGGAAGTACCTTAATACCATGCAGGAACTTCGCCAGTTTTCTGATCTCCTCCGCAGACTGAATCGCCAGTTCCCTTGTAGGGCACAGCACAATAGCCTGCACATGCTTATCCTTCGGATCCATCATCTGTAGCATGGGAATGCCAAAAGATGCTGTCTTTCCCGTACCGGTCTGCGCCTGCCCGATAATATCCTGTCCTGTCATCACTTCCGGAATCGCTCTGGCCTGAATCGGCGTTGCTTCCTCAAATCCCATCTCTGTCACTGCTCTTAATATACGATCATCTATACCCAAATCTTCAAATCTCACCGGTTCCATCTTCAAACCTCCTGTATATACACAAAAAAATAGCTTCAGAACCTCTGCTGATGGTATCAGTTACCATTCATCGTTCTCAAGCATCCTCTTTCGTAAAAATCTATAAAACAATGTGCTGCAAATAAAGTCACATAAATCATAGCAGACCATGGAATGTTTGTCAAACGGTTTTTGCGGCGATTCGTTTTTCGGCATTACTACTGCAGCTGCTAAATCCGGGTTGACACAAAAATCCGGAGATATAAGTCATCATACCTCAATCTCCGGATCTTTTGAAAATTATGTAATGTGTAAACAAATTAAAAGCATTTAGCTGATTTTATTGCTTCTTCTCCAGATATGCATTTTCTCAGCTTCCTTAATCAGTTCATCTCGGAACTGTGGATGAGCGATGGAAATAAGAGCTTCTGTTCTTTCCCATGTGGACTTGCCCTTCAGATTCACCTTGCCGTATTCTGTTACAACATAGTGGGTATTGGCACGGGTATCTGTTACGATAGAACCGTTATTCAGTGTAGGAATAATTCTTGACTTTAATGTTCCGTCTTTCATCTTAACTGTTGATGAAACACAGATAAAGCTCTTACCGCCCTTTGACAGGTGAGCACCCATAACGAAATCAAGCTGACCGCCTGCACCGCTGATATGCTTGATACCTGAACTCTCAGAACTGATCTGTCCGAAAAGGTCAATATCTACCGCACTATTGATAGAGATAAAATTATCCAGCTGAGAAACAGTTGAAATAGCATTGGTATAGCTTACAGGAGCGGACATACATTCCGGATTATTGTTCAGGAAATCATATAATTTCTTTGAACCGGCAGCAAACGCATAAGTCTGTTTGCCTTTATCAAGATTCTTCCTTGCACCGGTAATCTTTCCAGCCATGGACAGATCAACAAACGCATCCACATACATTTCTGTATTGACACCGAGATCCTTCAGATCAGACTCTGCAATCATCTTACCAACTGTATTCGGCATACCGCCAATACCAAGCTGGAGACATGCGCCATCTGGGATCTCTTCCACGATCAGTTTTGCAACTGCAATGTCAACGTCTGTTGCAGCACCGCCGCCGCCCATTTCTGCAATTGGAGGGTTCTTACCTTCTACAATGTGAGCAACCTTTGAAATATGAACAGCTTCCTCAAAACCGCCAAGACATCTCGGCATATTTTCATTCACTTCAACGATGATGACATCAGCCTTACGGCAAACAGCTGCCAGATGAGAAGCATTCGGTCCAAAATTGAAGTATCCGTGTGCATCCATTGGAGCCACCTGGAACATCGCTACATGTATCGGCTCGATATTTACATCATAATAGCTCGGGAGTTCCGAATATCTGATTGGTGAATAAAAAGCAAATCCTTCGTTGACAGCCTTTCTCTCAATACCGGACATATGCCATGAATTCCAGCAGAAATGATCAGCCGGATTCTCAATATCAAAAATTGCCGGACGCCACAGGCAGATACCACCGCGAATCTTCACATCCTCAAGTTCACTCATTCTTGCAGCCAGAGCCTTATCCAGTTCAACCGGATGACCTGTACACCAGCCATAATCAATCCAGTCACCGCTTCTGACTTCCTTCACAGCTTCTTCAGCCGTACATAACTTTGCTGCATATTCCTGACTATAATCCATAATTACATCCTCCTTCTGCAAACTTTACCCTTCCCCAATTTTTAGAACGAAAAAGACATATTTTTAACAATTTTTAGTATAACATTATCGGAACCAAAGGTCAATAATATATAAAAAAGTGCAGTTGCATTTTATTATATGCACATAATTATATAAATTCGAATCCTTACCTCCTTTGTACCTTCAGGCAACTCTACCAAACAACAAGCTTCCTGCTCATGTATATATGGCACTTAAAAGTGAATGAAATAACAAATAAACCTTCTGGTTTTACCATATCCTGTAAACAGGTCTCTCTTCACCATAAAGCCAATATCGCAGATAATCATCTGCAAAAATCGCCACAGCACTCAAACCGAACCACAGGCAGGCATAGGGCAGACAGATCTGACCATACAGATTAAAGGGCATATTGCTGTAATCCCATATTCCAAGCTTCAGCCAGAGATTCAGTATGACACCGGCCACCAGTTCCAGAAAGGTAATCATCAACATAGATAAAAACATCTGCTGAATCAAAGAAAAACGCATGGTCTGCCATTCATTAAGAAGTCCGCACAATACAAAACAGCAGCCCCCCAGCAGAAACATGGTCCAATGGGAGTAGCCCCTTGAAAACATCTCAATGGCATAGTAAGCGCCGCCGCCGAACGCAAAAAGGAATGTATATTTACTGACTTCCATCTTTCTCCTCCGCTATTACATTTTTTATTTTAGTATAAGCGTGAAAAAGAACTTTTAGTATAGAAGAATATGTCATCAATTCTCTCACATCATTTGATAATCATCTGGAATTTTTAAGTACATTATGCTACAATGTGGCCTGAGAGGCCTCCGTGAAACCGGAGATATAACAAAAACTGGAGAATGAATATGTCCCGATTAGATTTATATGAAAACTGCTCACTCTGCCCGAGAGCCTGTCACGTGAACCGACGCATGGGGCAGACTGGTTTCTGCCGCGTACCGTCACAGCTTCAGGTAGCCCGCGCGGCATTGCACATGTGGGAGGAACCCTGCATTTCCGGAGAAAAAGGTTCCGGTGCCGTCTTTTTTTCCGGCTGCAGTGTCGGATGCGTTTTCTGTCAGAACAGCATCATTGCTTCCGGACAGAGCGGAAAACGAATTACAATAGAACGTCTTGCGGATATCTTTCTGGAACTGCAGGCTCAAGGTGCCCATAATATCAATCTGGTAACACCGGATCATTATGCGCCTTCCATAGCCGAAGCCCTTGATCTGTCCAGAGCCAGAGGACTGTCTCTGCCTGTTATCTGTAATTGCAGCGGCTATGCCAGCGTAACAACACTGCAGCTTCTGGAAGGATATATAGATGTCTGGCTGCCGGATTTTAAATATTATAATCAGCAGCTGGCTGCCCGCTATTCCCATGCACCGGATTATTTTGACAAGGCCTGCGCAGCGCTGGCCGAGATGTACCGACAGACAGGTGACCCGGTCTTTGACGATGACGGTATGATTCAAAAAGGCATTATTGTCCGTCATCTCACACTGCCGGGGCATGCCAATGACTCCAGACAGATACTTGATTATCTTCACAGTACTTATGGTGATCATATTTATATCAGTATTATGAATCAGTTTACCCCGATGCCCGCTCTTTTGCCGGATTATGAAGAACTGAATCATACGGTTCCGGAGGATGATTATCATGCACTGGTAGATTATGCCATTAACATCGGCATTGAAAATGGATTTATACAGGAGGGTGAAACAGCTAAAGACAGTTTTATCCCTCCATTTGATAATGAAGGAGTTTAAAAAATGGAAAAGAAAATTACAATTAAAAATGGTACCGGCATCAACAGACAGAAAACTGCCAGAACTACCGCTCAACCCACGGACAGCGTACCGGTTTGTCCCGTTCATAAAAAATGCGGCGGATGCTGTTATCAGGGCACCCCATATAAAAAACAGCTTTCCCTCAAACAGCGTCAGGCTGCCATGCTCCTTGGCAAATACGGAGAAGTTCTGCCTATTATCGGTATGAAGGATCCCTATCATTACCGCAACAAAGTCCATGCTGTATTTTCATTTGAAAAGGGCGGCCATATTATAGCCGGTACCTATCAGGAAGGCACCCATAAGGTCGTTTCTGTGGAAAGCTGCCTGATCGACGACGAAAAATCCGATGCCATCATCCGGACCATCCGCAGCCTGTTAAAATCTTTTAAGATAAAAATCTATGACGAAGATACCGGTTACGGCCTGCTCCGCCATGTTCTCATCCGCCGTGGATTTACCAGCGGAGAGATCATGGTCATTCTTGTTGCCGCATCACCGGTCTTCCCTTCCAAAAACAATTTTGTCAAGGCTCTGAGAAAAGAGCATCCGGATATTACCACTGTTGTTTTAAATATTAATGACCAGCGAACCAGTATGATCCTGGGTGAAAAAAATATAACCCTTTACGGAAAAGGATTTATTGTTGACTCCCTGTGCGGCCATACCTTTGCCATCTCACCGTCAGCTTTCTATCAGGTCAATCCGGTGCAGACAGAGATCCTCTATCAGACAGCCATGGCATACGCAGGACTGACGGGCCGTGAAATCGTTGTGGATGCCTACTGCGGCATTGGCACGATCGGTATCATCGCTGCTGATAAAGCAAAAGAGGTTATTGCCGTTGAACTGAATCCTGCCGCCGTCAGAGATGCCCGCAATAATGCCCGACACAATAAAACGGGCAACATCATCTTTTATCAGAATGATGCCACCCGCTTCTTAAACAGCATGCAGGAGCAGAAGGCCCGCGCCGATGTCATCTTCATGGACCCGCCAAGGGCAGGCTCCACAGAATCCTTTATGGAATCCGCCATCTCGCTGAAGCCGAAACACATCGTCTATATTTCCTGCAATCCAGAAACACTGGCAAGAGATCTGGCTTACTTTAAGCAGCACCAGTACAGAGCAGAAAAAATCCAGCCGGTCGACATGTTCCCATTCACGGATCATCTAGAGACGATATGTCTTTTGTCCAAACTTTAAATAAAACAATTAACGAAAAAATGCCATATCACCGGGCGGGAGAATTGCAGAAAAACAAAAGAATAAAAATTATCCAATACCTGTGAACAAAGCAACTCCTGCCAGTACAGCCAGGAATACTACATTCATAAATGTAAAAAGCAGCATATATTTTTTTACATCACATTCCTGAGTCTTAACATACAATTTATAGGATATAAGACTCGCCATGGAAGCAATCAATGTTCCGAGGCCTCCGAGATTTGTTCCTATTAATAGCTCCCTGTAATTATCAGTAAAACCCGACAGCAAAACCGCAGCCGGGACATTACTGATCACCTGACTCAGTACCACAGACACCGGAAGTTCATACCCTGTAACATATTGATTCAGCAATTCTCCGGCAGCCTCCATATTTTTTACATTTCCTACAAAAATAAAAAAAGCTACAAAGGTCATCAGAAGCATATAATCGGCTCTCTTAAACAGAACCGGCTGGATAACCGCAATAGCAACAACCACCACCAGCAACATAATACCGTATGGAAGAATCCTGAGAATGGTCAGAAGGCATATCCCAAAAAGCATGATATAACAAACCGTTCTTCGGCTTATCTGCGATTTTTTGCCTGAAGTAACTGCCATATCCGTCAGCTTTATTTCTTCGGAGGGCACTAAGAGCGCAGATCCCAAAAGCAGTACCAGAGCGGTCACTGTATAAGGCATTAATATTCCCATAAATTCACCAATTTCCATGGCCGATACTGTATATAGATAAAGATTTTGCGGATTTCCAATAGGAGTGCACATACTGCCCAGATTGGCTGCTATCGTCTGCATGACAATTGTAAATGACAGCAGCTTTTTCTGATCGGTTCTGTGAAGTACCATAATTGCAAAAGGTACCAGTGTCAGCAGAGATACATCATTGGTAATAAGCATACTGAATATAAAATTGGCCAGTACAAGGACCAGATACAACTGACGGCTGTTGTGAACAAAACCTGCCAATAGCCGCATCAGATTTTCAAATACACCTTCCTTCTTTAATCCGGCTACCACCAGCATCAGAGAATACAGAAGGGTCAGTACTCTGAGATCAATATATTCTATATAGTTCTTCGACGGATAGACAACCAACATAGAGCTGATAGCAAGAAGCGCAGCAACGCATAACACCGTCTCCTCTTTTAAAAAATTTTTCAGTTTTTCCATTTTTTTACCATGAAAAGCGCCACCCGGAATAACGCCGGATGGCACTTTAACTGTTTATTTATTCTGTTTCTGATTCAGTTTCAGCTGTAGCCTCCATTGTCTCAGAAGTTGTCTCTGTCTCAGCTTCTGTCTCATGAAGGTAGGCAATGTTCCCCTTCTTATCTGCCACTTTCAGATCAGCTACAAGATTACTTAAGTAATCATTCATCTTATTGGAAAGAAGTGCACTTTCAATAGTTACATGCCACTCTTCTGCATTATCACCGACAAAGTATATAATGTGATAGCCATAATCAGTCTCTACAATGTTTGTATCACCGGCTTTGCGGGAAGCATCAAAAATCCAGTCATTAAAGCTTGCCACCATATCACCGTCTTTGACAGCCTCATACAGCCCGCCATTAGTATTGGAACCGGTGTCTTCACTGTAGCTCTCTGCCAGCACTGCAAAGCTGTCTTCTGTGGCATCACCGCTCTGCCATTCTTTATAAATCTCTTCAGCCTTTGCTTTAGCCGCTTCTTTTGCTTCAGTCTCCACCTGTGCCTTTTCTTCCTCAGACAGTTCCTCACCGTCTTCCGTTGTATCAGCAACCTCCTCAGGGCTGATCAGGATATGACGGACATCCACCGTCTTCGCATGCTCCAGATAACGATCCAGGAAGTACACAACATAGTACGCATCTCCGGATTCATATTCTATAACTGTCTTATCTCCGGCCTGACGCGCCTCATCAAAAAGCCATTCAGCCACATCGGATGGACTGATGGAAGATTTCTTTTTATTGGCGTTCAGGGAATCTGCTGATTCATCTTCAGCATAATCTTTATAAGCTTCTGCAAAAGAATCCTCATCTGTAATCTTTGACAGCATATCATCGGCTTTTGCCTTTGCCTCTGCCATGGCAGCCTCTTCTGCAGCTTTCTTTTCAGCTTCTGCAGCTTCCTTTTCTTCCTCGCTCATGGTCTCAGCCGTTTCCGCAGTATCATCCCCGCTTTCTGCAGCAGCTTCTGTCTCTGCTTCTGTCTCATCTTCAGGCATATCAGCGGCGATTTTACAGATTCTGTAATCTACGGAATCATAACTGTCCTTATTCTCATCGTAGTAAGTACTGATCTCATCCTCTGTAATCTCTGTGGCATCCTCAATGCTGTCATAGTAAGCAGATGCTGTACTGCCCAATAATACATACGGCTTGATATTCTCCAATGTAGCATCACTTCCGAATATAGCCTGACAGTACGCATCAGCACTCATATCCTGGCTTTCAGCATTCGCTGTAATGGAATCTACCATGGCATTATAATCTTCTTCAGCATCATAAGTGAAACCATTTTCACTGGCTTCATCCGTCAATGCGTAAACCATCTTCATCTGTTCTACAGCCTGCTGTTCAAAATAGTCTTTCCATGTCATCGTATCGGAGTAGCTCTGCGCATCCAGCGGCTGAGACAGATCCAATCCGAAAACAGAAGCATAGCTGCCATAAGTCGATGCAAATGAATTGACACTATTGTAATAGTAATAATCAAACTCTGCTTTCTTAATGTCGTGATTGTCAATGGATATATATGGTCCATGTTTCTCCTGATAGTTGTCATATACTCTCCATATAACAGCACATACACATACGATCACAACCAGAATCCCTACGGTCCTGGAGATCTTTTTCATTTTTTGTTCCTTCAGCTCCTGCTCACGGCGGCGCTGCATCTTTAAATCATACCTGGTCATCTTTTTCTCCGGCTTTGCATTTTCATTTTCTGCAGCCGTATTGTTTGTGTTTTTTCCTTTTTCAGCCATATAAACTGCCGCGGTTTCTACCGCGTCACTCCTTCCTTAAAATCATATAAATATCATATTACAATATTTTTCGTAATTTTTATAGTCTTTTCACAAAAAAATCATAAGAAAATACGCAAGCCCGTTTTACATTCCAATGTAAGCCGGCGTATCTGACAGGGCGTCTCTCCATCCATGTGAAACCACTCCGGATTTTCTGTCTTAATAGTAAGCTTTCGGCCACGGAATCCCGTAACTTCGCGCAGCAGATAATGCTTCTTAATATAGACAAGCATCACTGCTAGAAACAGCTTCCATTTTGGCATATTCTTGACAAGACATATATCGAATTTTCCATCCGTTGGATCTGCCTGAGGACAGAACGGAACCCCTCCACCTTCACATGCATGAATCATTGCAACAGTAAAAAACATCCCCGAAATTTTTATCGGTTCTTTATCATCAATCCTAATAAGGGCTTTTCCGCTCTGACGTGTCAATATTTGTTTAATGCCTATAAGAACATAGACCAGCTTCCCCATATGTATCCTGTTCATGATGGATTTTAACCGGCTCCGGCTGACTTCTTCACAAATATCCGCATCATAACCAACACCGCTGCTGATGATAAAACGCCTTCGCTCACCGGCATCAGTATCATCTCTCTGAAGGTACAGTTCCCCGTAATCCAGGGTTATCTCCTTCGGATGATGTAAAATATTAAAAAGAGCCTTCCTGACATCTTTTGTAATATGCATATTGCGCGCAAAATCATTCCCCGAACCAGTACGTATACAGGATATTCCCGTATGTTCGAAACACTCTATCCCCTGCAGGACAGCATTCAGTGTTCCATCTCCTCCAAGGATGATCAGATGGCAGTCCTCTCCGGAAGACCTGGTCAGCTGCCGTGTCAGCACTTCTGTTTCTCTTACGTCCTTCGGGAAATAAACACTGTACACAATATTCTCCTCAGCAAGAATAGGCTCAACCGTCTTCCATGTCCTGTACCCTGCTCCTGATGAGGCAGTTGAATTCACAATAAAGTGGTAATTACTCATACTCATCGTAACTGATCTCTGTCCATGCCAGTGTCAGGTTATCATTATCACTGGCCGCATCTTCAAATACCCACATGAGCCGGGACCCATAGGATGTATTCTCCATATATTCGCGATTAATGATCGTTACATGTGTTTCTTCTGTAATATCTGTGAGCGCATCATAAAATGCCTCCAGATCATCTCCATAATATTCAGGAAAATCGAACATATCAAACAGGTATTCCTGGGCCGCAGACTCTGACG
Source organism: Coprococcus sp. (assembly GCA_016297495.1). GTDB lineage: Bacteria > Bacillota > Clostridia > Lachnospirales > Lachnospiraceae > Coprococcus_A. The sequence goes on along the minus strand of JAEDGN010000029.1, from coordinate 4,626 downwards.
CCATTCTCTTTCCGTTTAGTTCAATCTCTTTCATTGGTCTCCCCCTCTTATCTCACAGCCAAAACGCTGTCACTCTGCATATTATGTTAACAGTAAACACCCGGTCCGCAGCAATAGGTTCCCGGACAACAACAGCCGCAAACTGCATTCATACACAGCACCTTCCAGCATAAATCTGACATATTCATATTCGGCATGCCATAGGACTGTCCCATATCCTGATACCATTGTCCGCCTGACTCCAGCTGGCTCAGAAGCTGCCTGTACTGTACATTATTCGGTTCCATCTCTACTGCACGGCGTGCATGTTCTTTGGCATTGATATTGCTCCCCATCCTTGCGTTGGCAAGTGCACTGAGATAATACCACTGGGCATTCCTGTTACTCATGCTGTCCAGCACATGAAGCGCTTCTGCATAGCTTCCGGCATTAATATAATTGGCCGCCGCGCGAAACTTCAATGTCTCTTCATCCTGATACTGTCCCTGCTGGTTCTGCTGCTGATTGCCGTAACTGCCATAGCCGCTATAGCCGCCAAAACCGCCAAAACCGCCATAGGTCTGACCGGATGCACCGTGCTCTCTCTCATTTATAATCTGATTATAGGCAGCCTGTACTTCTTTAAATTTTGCTTCAGCCGCCTCTTTGTTCGGATTATTGATATTCGCATCGGGATGATACTTCCTGCTCAACTTTCGATATGCCTTTTTTATTTCATCATTGCTCGCATCCCTGCTCACACCAAGTACCTGATAAGGATCTGTCATTCGTTCTCTCCCGCCTTATTTCTTTTATTATAAACCGAGGCAAATTTTACCCATACACCTGAATAGAGAATATTTCGAAGAATACCTGCATCTTCTACAATCGGAAGACGTTCAAAGGCCCGACAGCATTCCGCCATCTGCATCATCAGTATTCCCTGACATTCACTGTCAAAATCCTCTCTCTCCCTCATAAAACCGAGAGGATTATAACTTCCTTTTTTAATATCCCCATCCACATCTTCATAAGCATCCATCAGATAAATAAATTTTCCAAGGAAAAATCCCATCTGCCTCAGATCAGCTGCCCATTCATCTTCATTGCGGACAAAAATCTCTGCCAGCATCCTGCCGGTCAGACAAGCTGCCAGTTCAATATTATCCGAACGATCCCTCTCACATTCTCCCAGAGCCTTCATATAACCCTTAACAGCCCGGCTCTGCCTCGGATACGCCTCACATACCCGCCAACATTGCTTTGCCAGCGCCTTCGCGGCAGCATAGCGGGTAAAATTCCGATCATCCTGCCAGTCATCCAGCAAATTGTAATAAGCCAGCATAATATTCATGTCCGCGCAATAAAGCGTCATATCATTCCATCGGATATGATGCCGATTGACAGGATGCATCAGACATCTCCCGTTCTTCTCCATCATCGTCTGTTCATACAATGCATTCAAAAGGATAACCAGGAATGTCATATCATAAGTCAGGGTCAACTGACCGGCCCGCCCATGACGCATATGCAGCGCATGACATAATCCACAGTAATAAGACTGATATGCTTTTTCTTCCTTAATCTTTAATTCTTCACGGTTTACTGTAATATATCCAAACATAGACTTCCTTTCATGTTCTGTCATCCGATACTGCCGGATTGTCCACATGCATCCATACTAGTATTAAAAACTGAAAATATCAATAAACTGAGAATTATTTTTTTATAAAATTGTCATGCTGCTATGAACAGAGATAAAATGAAAAATACAGATACATAAACACAGGCACACCAGAGCTGCCGGTATGCCTGTACGATGATCCTTTTTATGACAATCTTGCCATAAAAGCTTCATTATTAATAACAGCACGTTTATGAGTCCCTGTACCGATCAGCCCCTTCTCATCATAGGCATTCACTTCAAAAACAAGCTTCTTGCCATTTACTTCTTTTAAGAGACTTTCACATCTGACAGTCATACCAACCGGTGTTGCTGCAATATGCTTAATATCAACTGCAACACCAACAGAGCCCTCACCTTCGGGCAGATATGGCTGGATACTCTCCGCACAGGTATTCTCCATAAGAGCGATCATACTTGGCGTCGCATATACCGGTAATAATCCGCTCCCCACTTTGCTTGCTGTCAAATCATCTGTTACAACAATTTTCTTTTCATTCCTGATGCCTGCTTCCATGTATACTCCTCCTCAAATAATCTGTTCTCATGGATTTTATATTCAAAGCAGATCTTTATTCGTAATCATCCTCTTCACTGCTCATATCTTCGTCATCTTTGGAATCATCCTCGTCTTCATCAGAAAGAACATCTTCATCATCTTCTTCAGACTCTTCCTTCATCTCATCTTCAAAAATCTCTTCATCGTCCACATCAAGCGCAATATCGTAGACATCACTGCCCATTACTGCCTTCTCTTCATCATCATCCACGTCATCACCGCCTGAAAGGATCTTTACATCCCCTTCCATCAGTTCTTCCACAGCCACAGATAATGGTTTTTTATTCTGATAATTGTCAACTGTCGATTCTGCACCGGCAATCAGCTGTCTGGCACGCTTAGCTGCCGCAATCACAATGGAATAACGGCTGCTCACTACCGGTTTTTCTCCTTCCTGAACTTCGCTGTTCACAGCATTCATTAATTCCGTATAAGATGGATGTAACATATGCTCATTCTCCTTTTCTATAAATCTGCAGATCCTTCTGCAGTTCCTGAATCTTAGTTTCATTCCAGCAGGTCTTCTGATGCTCGCCATCAATCAAATGCTTCAGGGATTCCACACAGCCATCCACATCATCATTGATAACAATATAATCATACAGATTGATATTCTCAGCCTCGATGGCCGCCTGAGCCAGCCTTGAAGCGATCACTTCCTCCGTCTCCGTATGACGTCCCCGCAGCCTGCGCTCAAGTTCTTCGATTGTTGGCGGTGTCAGGAAAATAAGAATTGCTTCCGGCATAGCTTTTTTTACCTGAAAAGCTCCCTGCTGTTCAATTTCCAGTATCACATCATGCCCTGCTGCCAGCTGCTCCTCCACGTACTGTCTCGGCGTTCCATAATAATTGGTCACATACTGCGCATATTCGAGCAGCTGATCATCCCGGATCATCTGTTCAAATTCATCCCGGCTTCTGAAAAAATAATGTACACCGTGTTCCTCGCCATCCCTCGGCTGCCGGGTTGTGGCTGATACGGATAATCTGAATCTATCCGGATACTTTGCAAGGAGTGCCTTGACAACAGTTCCTTTACCTGCACCGGAAAATCCTGAGATAATGGTCAAAATCCCTCTCCCCTGACTACTCATCTTCCTCATCCTTTTCCATATCTGTATTCTGTTCCTGTAAATCTTTTCCGTGATAACGTCCGGCAATAGTCTCCGGCTGAAGCGCCGACAACACAATATGATCATCTGTCATAATGATCACCGCCCTGGTCCTGCGGCCCTGGGTGGCATCAATCACTCGTCCCTCATCCCTGGCACTCTGGACGATCCTTTTACTCGGCGCTGAATCCGGACCTATAATAGCAACAATTTTGCCCGCATTCACCATATTGCCAAAACCAATATTAATCAATCTGTTCACTATGCCGCTCCTGTCTGTTCACCAGCCCTGCCCGTCTATTCGATATTCTGTATCTGCTCTCTGACTTTCTCAATATCAGTCTTCAAATCAATTGCCGTATTGGATATAAGCAGGTCATTGGCCTTCGATAAAATTGTATTGGCCTCTCTGTTCATTTCCTGAGCAATAAAATCAAGCTTACGTCCGACACCGCCGCCATTTATAAGCGTCGTTCTGGTGGACTCGATATGGCTCTTCAGCCGAACAATCTCCTCATCCACACAGAGCTTATCTGCATAGATGGTGGTCTCCATGGCGATTCTTCCCTCATCAATATTACTGTCTCCCAGAAGATCCTTCACCTTTTCTACAAGTCTTGACCGGTATTCTGTGATGATCTCCGGAGAACGTTCTTCTATATAGGCGACATACCCCAGCATCCCATCCAGTTTGGCAATCAGATCCTGTTTCAGCTGTTCTCCCTCTCTCGTCCGTGTCTCTACCAATCCCTCGCATGCTTTAATAATGGCCTGCTCCAGAAAATGCCACAGTTCCTCTTCGTCGACGGCCTGCTCTTCCAGTACCAGCACTTCCGGATATCTTGAAAGTGAAGAAACACGAATATCATCTTCAATATCAAAATCTGCCTTCATCTGACGCAATGCCTGCAGATATTCCGCTGCCAGTTCCCTGTTGTACTTCAGGCAGCTTCTGTTCTCCGTATAATCTTCATAGGTAATAAAAACATCCACCTTACCGCGCTGAATATACTTCTTCAAAAGGCTTCTGATGGCTGATTCGAAAAAGCTCAGCTTCTTCGGCATCTTAATTGTGATATCACAATACCTGTGATTCACAGACTTGATCTCAACAATCACCTTTCTGTCCTTATCGGCGATCTCACACCGCCCAAAACCAGTCATACTCCTTAACATCTGGTTCACCTGCTCTCATGGTATTGCATACGCCATCCTCATCCTCCTGTGATATAGCCGGACATATATGGACATATACACTTTATTATAAAACACAAAAAAATACAAGTCAACAA
>JAEDGN010000085.1 GCA_016297495.1 Coprococcus sp. | reverse complement strand
AATATGCTCAGCCTTCAATTTTCGGGTTGACATTTTCCTGTATCGCAGATATACTGAAGACAATAAAGGGGAGTAGCTAGCATCCTGACGGATGTTGTATCTGTTCGTCAATACACGGTATACAGCTTCAGTATAGAACGCATGTATACCCGGCAGATATCCCGATAGCAAGACTTTTATTGCTTTGTTTTTATGCAATAATAAGTCTTATTTTTTTGCAAACTATTATGAAAAAGTAAAGGGTGATTTTCTATGATACTTACGTATGTTGTATTAATCATTGGTTTTATTCTTCTGATCAAGGGTGCGGATTTTTTCGTTGACGGCAGCTCATCCATTGCCAAGCTGCTCCGTGTACCAAGTGCTATTATCGGCCTGACTATTGTTGCTTTTGGAACAAGTGCTCCGGAATTGTCCGTCAGCTTCTCTGCCGCCATGCAGGGCCAGAATGAAATTGCCATCAGCAATGTACTGGGCTCCAATATTTTTAATTTGATGGTTGTAACAGGCGCCTGTGCAGCCGTAGCCGCTATTCCGGTCAATGCCGGTATCCTGAAACGCGAATTTCCATTTTCCATTTTTGCCGCAGGACTTCTCCTTGTTTTCAGTTTATTTGGTTCAGATAATCTTGAAATAGCCCGTATGGAAGGTATCGTTCTTCTTGTCCTCTTTATTTTGTATATCGTCATGCAGGTACGAGGGGCCCTGAAGTCCAGGAGTGAAGCAGAAGAAGATCCTATGGAAAATATTCTCTCTCCTTTCAGGAGCGTTGCTCTGGTCATCATCGGCTGTATCATGATTGTCTTTGGCGGTGATTTTGTTGTGGACAGTGCATCTGCCATCGCGGCTTCCTTTGGCCTGTCCGAAACGTTGATCGGATTGACCATTGTTGCTTTCGGCACCTCTCTGCCGGAGCTTGTCACCTCTGTTGTCGCCTCCAGAAAAGGAGAAAATGATCTGGCCATCGGTAACGTCGTAGGCTCCAACCTGTTTAATATACTGATGATCCTCGGTATTTCCACCAGCATCAATCCGGTACCGCTTAATCCAACAGCTATCTATGACTGTATATTGCTGATCCTGTTCAGCTGCCTTGTTCTTCTCTTCTGCTGGAGCAAAAAGAAACTTGGCCGTGGTGAAGGAATCATCATGCTCATCCTGTATGCAGTCTATACAGCCTATATCATTATGCGTTAGCACTTTAATTTATTGTATTTTTCCATGTTTTTTCCAAATTTTCTATTGCCGAATAGATAAAATGATGATACCATGTTAATAATCAGCGAAGGGGCTGCCGGAAGCGCAGTCCCTTTATTTTTATCATACAGGAAGAATCCGAAGTTTCTGTATCATAAAACGTTTCGCTAAACTATACAATTTGAGGGAGAGGATAGGAATTATGAATTACGAACAGATTTTTGACCTTGTCAAACAAATTGATGACTTTGTATGGGGTCCGGCCATGCTGGTACTTCTCGTTGGAACAGGTGTATTTTTAACGATCCGCACCGGTTTCCTTCCCTGGAGAAACCTTGGATACGCTATCAAAAGTACACTTAGCAAAGAAGCCCGGACTTCCAAAAGAGGCGACGGAGATGTTTCACCCTTCTCTGCACTGACCACTGCCCTGGCCGCCACCATTGGTACCGGTAATATTGTTGGTGTTGCTACAGCCATGGTATCCGGAGGTCCCGGAGCTCTTGTATGGATGTGGATTTCAGCCTGCTTTGGTCTCAGTTCCAAATTCAGCGAATGTATGCTGGCTATCAAGTATCGTGAACGCAATGAAAAAGGGGAGATGTCCGGCGGCCCGATGTACACAATGAAAAAAGCCCTGCCAAAAGGTTTTGGTTCCGTTCTCGGATGGCTTTTTGCCTTCTTTGCCGTTGTGGCATCCTTCGGTATCGGTAATATGACTCAGGCCAATTCTATTTCATCGGCTTTAAATGAGACAGCAGGCTTTTCAAAAGTTGCTGTCGGCATCGTTCTGACTGTTCTGTCTCTGGCTGTTATTGTCGGCGGTATTAAAACCATTTCCAGGGTATCATCTGTTGTGGTGCCTTTGATGGCAATCTTCTATGTAGCAGCAGGTCTTATCGTTATTGTCGGCAACATCCAGAATGTTCCTGCCGGTATTGTTATGATCTTCAAATATGCTTTTACTCCGCAGGCTGTCACAGGCGGTGTTCTTGGTAATGTTGTCGCATCCATGATGGCTGCCATGCAGTACGGTATTGCCAGAGGCTGTTTTTCCAATGAAGCGGGTATGGGTTCCGCAGCCATCACAGCAGCTGCAGCTACCACTGATCATCCTGTACGTCAGGCGTATATCAACATGACCGGCACATTCTGGGATACTATCGTTGTCTGCACCATCACCGGATTGTGTATTGCCAGCTCCGGCATGCTGGGACAGATAGATCCCGCCACCGGCGAGCTCTTCACCGGATCGGCACTGACTATTGCTGCCTTTAAAACTATTCTCGGGCCGCTCGGAGGATGGCTTGTAACTATCGGCATCGCACTTTTTGCCTTCTCCACCATCCTTGGCTGGGAGTATCATGGTGAAAAAGCCTTTGAATATATCTTCAACACCCACAAATTGAATATCATCTACAGAGTCATCTTCTCCTGTGTTGTATTCTTTGGTGCTACTCTCCAGCTTGATCTGGTATGGAAACTCTCAGATATCGCCAACGCATTAATGGCCATCCCGAACCTTATCTGCATGCTCTTATTAAGCGGTGAAATTGCGCGGGATATGAAAGAATTCCAGAAGATTCTTCAAAAAGAAAGGGAAGAAAACCGATAAAAACTAATCATAAAAAGACTGCGATATCATTCTGCTGTGAATCATATCGCAGTCTTTTTTATTTAACAATTCCAATGAGCTGGTTGATATCGTCTACATGATGTCGGCGCATGTAATCCTCTATGCCGTCAATGACCTCAACGGTTGTAAAAGGATTGGTGAAATTGGCCGTTCCTATGGAGACAGCCGTCGCACCCGCCAGGATGAATTCCATGGCATCCGCTGCATTACATATACCGCCCATACCAATAATCGGTATCTTAACAGCATTGGCCACCTGATAGACCATCCGGACAGCCACCGGCTTCACAGCAGGTCCTGACAGACCGCCCGTCTTATTGGCAATGGCAAATGTCTGTCTCTCGATATCAATCTTCATTCCCGTCAGCGTATTGATCAATGACAGACAATCAGCGCCGCCTGCCTCAGCCGCCTTTGCCATAACAGTAATATCTGTCACATTAGGGCTCAGCTTCATGATAATCGGCTGTTTTGCTTTTGCTTTGACAGCTTTTGTAATAGCTTCTACTGCCTTCGGATCCTGACCAAAGGCAATACCGCCTTCTTTAACATTTGGACATGAAATATTGATCTCAAGCATATCAACTGTTGGCTCATCAGCCAGCCGTTCTACCACTTCAAGATACTCTTCTGTGGAATGACCACATACATTGACGATTACCTTTGTATCAAACTGTTCCAGGAATGGCAGATCTCTTTTTGTAAAAAGGTCAATACCCGGATTCTGCAGCCCGATAGCATTGAGCATGCCGCTGGCAGTCTCCGCAATACGTGGTGTTGGATTTCCCGGCCACGGAACATTGGCCACGCCTTTTGTCACAACGGCACCCAGACGGTTCAGATCAACAAAATCACTGTATTCAGCGCCGGAACCGAAGGTCCCTGAAGCGACCATTACCGGGTTCTTCAGTTCAACGCCTGCAAGCTTCACTTTTGTGTTCATTACAGATCCACCTCCTGTGCATTGAATACCGGACCGTCCTTACAGATACGTTTATTGTGAACATTTGTATGATGATCCACATCCTTCGATTTGCATACACAGGCCAGACATGCTCCGATACCACAGGCCATCTTTTCCTCAAGGGAAATCCATGCCTCTATCTCATGTTCAACGGCATAAGACTTCAGTGCACGAAGCATCGGCATCGGTCCACAGCTGTATATGATCTGCCCGTCTACACCTTCAGCCTGAATGGCATCCAGCACATTGCCCTTTGTACCGCAGCTTCCGTCTTCCGTGGCAATAACGACTCTGCCATAAGCCTCAAACTCATTATTCAGGAAAAGCTCGTCCCTGTATCCAAGAACAATTGTCTTTTCGCAGTCCAGCTCTTTAGCCAGCTCCAGCATAGGCGGTATGCCTATCCCCCCTGCTACCAGAATAGCCTTTTCACGCTTTAATGTGTAACCATTGCCCAAAGGTCCCATCATCTCCAGGACATCTCCTGCTTTGCAGCCGGAAAATTCTCTGGTACCATAACCCACAACACGGTAAACGATCCTGATCCGTCCATTTTCCTTATCAATCTCACAGATACTGATCGGCCTTGGCAGTAATTTACTGTCGTCCGATGAATAAACTGAAATAAATTGTCCCGGCTTCGCTTCTAGTGCCATGTCTCCCACCTGAAGCCACATGCTGAAAATATCTGAAGCCAGCATATCCTGCGACACGACTGTCGCCTTTATCTTCTTAATACCCATTCTATTTTTTCCACCTGACTTATTCAAAATATGTTTCGCCCTGTTACAGGACAGAAGCTATATCTTTCTGCATATCGATGACCGCTTCACGGGAAGCATCCGCAAAATGCTCTGGTCCAAACTTGGCGTATTTCTCCTGCTTGTAAGCAGCAATAATACCTCTGGAAGAATTAACAATGGCTCCAAGACCATTCTCATCAAAGTTCGGCAGCAGATCCTTTGCCGTAGCTCCCTGGGCACCATAACCCGGCACAAGAATATAGGCCTTCGGCATCAGTTTTCTGGTAATTCTGGCCTGTTCCGGATAGGTCGCACCCACTACCGCACCAATATAACTGTAACCGCATTCGCCCACATAATCACTGCCCCATTCATTCACCTTCTCAGCCACATACTCAAAAAGCGGACGTCCTTCAATAAGCCTGTCCTGAAATTCGCCACTGGATGGATTGGATGTCTTGACCAGAATAAAAGCTCCTTTATTAACTTTCTTCGCCATATTGATAAAAGGATTCACACTATCTGAACCCATATATGGATTCAGTGTAACAAAATCCTCATTAAAACCGTATAAAGACTGACTTCCCACCTGTACCGGACCAAGATGACCTCGGGCATAGGCCTCCGATGTTGAACCGATATCACCGCGTTTAATATCGCCAATGATAACCAGATCCTTAGAACGACAATATTCCACAGTCTTATGGAAAGCTTCCAGTCCCGGAAGTCCGAACTGCTCATACATTGCAATCTGAGGCTTTACAGCAGGAATCAGGTCATAAACCGCATCAACAATGGCTTTATTGAACTGCCAGATTGCTTCTGCAGCCCCTTCCAGTGTCTCTCCATACTCCCCAAAAGCCTTCGCCTGTATATGTTCCGGCACAAAAGCCAGATTCGGATCCAGACCAACCACAATCGGAGCATTCAGCTTCTTAATCTTTCCTACCAGTTTGTCAATCATTATCTATATCCTCCTTGTACACATTTCCTGTATATCAGTGTCATTTTAACATATCGACTTATCCCCCGCAAGTCCATCTCTTCCAAACATAGGGAAGATATTAATTTTTTATTTGTTTTAGTCAGCAACAATAAATGATTGATTATAACTTAATTATCAGAAATTAGCATGTTCTTTTTTTAATAATCTTAAATTTTGTAATATTTTTCTTAAAACGCCTTTATTCAGCTTAATTTTTTTGTGTAATACTTTCCCATTATTGGTGTTGACATTCAGATTTTCAAGTGTATAATGTAAAACATAAAGTTTTTCCACAGCGATGTGGTAAATCAATTGAATAATGTTCTGTATTAGATTATATCGAAGGAGATATAGATGAAAATCCGGATTTCATCTGTATCTCCTTTTTTGATTATACAGGACATAAAACAGGAGGAGTAAGTTATGGAATCTAATGAAATTTTAGAAGCAGTCAATAGTGTTATTTTTGGCGGTCACGGCGTATGGTTCTTAATCGGTGCCGCACTGGTATTCTTTATGCAGGCAGGTTTTGCAATGTGTGAAGCAGGCTTTACAAGAGCCAAAAACGTTGGTAACATCATCATGAAAAACCTCATGGATTTCTGTCTTGGTACAGTTGCTTTCATCTTTGTCGGTTATAATATTCTCTGCGGCGACGCAGGCAAATTCATTGGCGGTTTTACCATGAATCCTTTTGATTTTGGAAGCATGGACTGCTACAGTTTCGTATTTAATCTTGTATTTTGTGCAACAGCTGCTACCATCGTATCCGGTGCTATGGCAGAACGTACAAAATTCATTACATACTGTATTTACAGTTTCATTATCAGCCTTTTCATTTATCCTGTTGAAGCTCACTGGGTATGGGGCGGTACAGCCTGGCTGACAGATCTTGGTTTTGTTGATTTCGCAGGTTCCTGTGTTATCCATATGGTTGGTGGTATCACCGGTTTCATCGGTGCTTCCTTCCTCGGTCCTCGTATTGGCAAATATGACAAAGATGGTCATGCAAGACCTATCCTGGGCCACAGCATTTCCATCGCAGCCCTTGGTGTATTTATTCTCTGGTTTGGCTGGTATGGTTTCAATGGCGCCGCTGCAGCAGACGGTACTCATCTGGGACAGATTTTCGCAACAACAACACTGGCACCTGCCTTTGCAACTGTTACAGCAATGATCTATACATGGATTCGTTTTGGCAAACCTGATGTATCACTTTCTTTGAATGGTTCTCTTGCAGGTTTGGTTGCTATCACAGCCGGCTGTGACAATGTGGATAATATTGGTGCTATCATTATTGGTATTGTTGCAGGTCTCCTGCTCTGTATCTTTGTTCCATTCATTGACAATGTCCTTAAAGTTGACGATCCTGTTGGTGCATGTACAGTACATGGTATTTGCGGTATGTTCGGTACAATCGCAGTTGGTTTCTTTGATTACAATACCGGCCTCTTCTACGGCGGCGGTGTTCATCAGCTGCTCATTCAGCTGCTCGGTGTTGTTTGTATTGCAGGCTGGGCTATCGTATGTGATCTGATTCTCTTTACTGTTCTTAAGAAAACAATTGGCATCAGAGTATCCGAAAGAGAAGAACTTGAAGGTCTTGACGCAACAGAACATGGACTTGAAACTGGCTATGCCGGATTCTTGATGGATAAAGATAACTAATTAAATATATAATAAGCCATAAAAAGATTCCTTTCAGTAAAGAGCCTCTCAAAAGAGGGACTCTTTATTATTGTCTTAATAGAATATATAATTTGAACATATTTAAATTTTTTGTCTTTTTTCTGTTGACAAATACCTTTGATTATAGTATAGTATATCTGTGCTTGTGAAGAGCATTATCTATGCGCGAGTGGCTCAGTTGGTGGAGCACGACC
>JAEDGN010000084.1 GCA_016297495.1 Coprococcus sp. | reverse complement strand
ATCCGAAGGCCACAGCAAAACTGCTCGAGTTGGGACTGGATGAGTTCAGCATGTCCGCAGGCAGTATCGACTATGTAAGAGAACAGATCATCAAAGGGTAGTTACAATAAAAGGGCATTTCTTAAAAAAGAGATGCTCTTTTATTACACCATAATTCCCATTGACAAAGTATGAATAGTATGCTATGATGCCGATAACAAATGTGAACGGAAAGCAATCTGGTTTGAGGGAGGAAGAAGCATGAATGTTATTTTCATTTCACCAAATTTTCCACTGCATTTTTATAATTTCTGTGACAGGCTGAAGGGACTGGGAGTGAATGTGTTAGGCATCGGGGACTGCCCGTACAATGATCTTGGCGATAATTGCAGGAATGCGCTGGCAGAGTATTATTATGTGCCAAGTCTGGAGGATTATGAAGCTGTTTACCGTGCGGTTGCCTTTTTTTCTTTTAAATACGGCCGCATCGACTACATAGACAGTCAGAATGAGTACTGGCTGGAGCTGGAGGCCATGCTTCGTACGGATTTTAATATTACGACAGGTTTTCAGACGAAGGATATGGATGCTGTGAAGAGAAAGTCACGCATGAAGGAAGGTTACGCTGCTGCCGGTGTGAAGACGGCCAGATATCATCTTGTGGATCATACGGCGGGATGCAGGCGGTTTATAGAAGAAGTCGGATATCCCGTTATTGTGAAGCCGGATAATGGCGTAGGTGCCTCCAATACATGGAAGCTGAATTCGGATAAGGAATTGAATGATTTTATGTGGACGAAGCCAAATCAACAGTTTATTATGGAGGAGTTTGTGCCGGGCCATATCGAGACCTTTGACGGCATCACTGACGGCAATGGTGATGTTATTTTCGCCGCCGGTCAGGTGATGGCAAGGACGCCGATGGATATGCTTCATGGCGCAGGAGAGAATGTCAGCTATACCCAGAATGTTCAGAAAACGGATCTTCTGGATATTGGTACACGGGTTGTGAAGGCTTTTAACGTGAAGAACCGCTTCTTCCATTTTGAGTTTTTCAGACTGGATGAGGATAAAGATGGTCTGGGACAGAAGGGTGAGATTATCGGCCTCGAAGTGAATATGCGGGCGCCGGGCGGCTATATTCCGGATAAAATGAATTATGCCTATCATGTGGATGTCTATCAGATATGGGCGGAGAGTCTGGTTTATAATGAAAACCGTTCTTTCAGAGATTACAGATTCCGGCGCTATGTGACCCATGTGGGCAGAAGCGGAAAAGAGGCTTATCTGCATTCTCCTGAGGATATCAGGGAACGTTTCGGTGAAAAGATTCTGCTGGAAAACCGGCCGCCGGAATCTATTTCCGGTGGAATGGGAAGCTATGTCTTTATGCTGTATGCTGCATCAAAAGAAGAATTGCAGGAGCAGGCTTCATATATATTGAAACATGCGGATGGTACAGACTGGCTTGTATAGCTGCTGCGGGGGAGATGATATGATGTTGCAGGCAAGTGATCCGAAAGTCAGAGAGTTGTTGTCGAAGGGCGAATTTGGTCTGGAGAAAGAGAGTCTGCGGGTGGATGAAAATGGATTTCTGTCCCATACGCAGCATCCGTTTCCGGGGAGCAGCCATATTGTAAGGGATTTTTGTGAGAACCAGACGGAGATCAATACGTCTGTCACCTATTCGCCCCATGAAGCTGTGGAGGCGTTGGGGAAATATTATCAGAAGATTGAGCGTACCCTCAGAGAATTGCCGCAGCGGGAATATCTGTGGCCGTTTTCCAATCCGCCTTACATACGGGATGAGGACGATATTCCGATTGCCAGATACGGCGGGCAGGAAACTTCCAAGACAGTTTACAGGCAGTACCTTTCCGATCGGTATGGCAGATATAAGATGACTTTTTCAGGCATTCACGTGAATTATTCATTCAGTGAAGAGCTTCTGAAAACGGACTTTGAACTCAGCGGAGAGACGGATTTTTAGGAGTATAAGAACGAGTTGTATGTAACACTGGCAGAGCGGGTAATGGAATATGGCTGGCTGCTGGTGGCTGTGACGGCGGCAAGCCCGCTGTTGGACAGCTCATTTGTGGAGAAGGGCAGATTTGATGAGGATTATTTTGCCGGTCTGGCATCGGTGTGCTGCAGTGAACTGGGCTATTGGAATTCTTTTGTTCCTGTTTTTGATTACTCCAGTATCAGGGCCTATGTGGACAGTATACAGCACTATGTGGATGGTGGATGGCTGCGCGCGGCTTCTGAGCTGTACTATCCTGTCCGTCTGAAACCGAAGGGTGAGAATAACCTTGAGAACCTGAGGGAAAAGGGGGTCAATCACATTGAATTGCGTATGTTTGATCTCAATCCGCTGATGCCGGTGGGGGTTGACGAAAGGGATATTGCTTTTGCTCAATTGCTGCTGGTATGGCTGGCAGGGACACCGAGGCAGGAGTTCTCGCCAAAAGCTCAGATCCAGGCTGTTCAGAATTTTAAGAATGCGGCCCATTATGATCTGAAAACGGTGAAAATTCTGGTGCCAAATGGAGAAGTTTATACAGTCGTTCAGGCGGCAAAAAATGTATTTTCCTTTATGAGGGATTTTTATGAGGGCTTTCCGCAGGAAGTCATCGATATTCTGGATTTTGAAGAGGCGAAGTTTGATGATGCCGATAACAGGTATGCCTGGAAAATTCGAAAAAATACGGCGGGGGCTATGTAAAAAAGGGTTTGGCTCTGGCTAAACGGAAACAGGAAGAGGCAAATGTGTGAATTATTTGGCGTGAGTGCTGCAAGCAAGGTGAAAGCGAATAATCTTTTGAAGGAGTTTTTTTCCCACAGTGTTCATCATCCCCATGGCTGGGGGATGGCATTCCTCTATGGGAATGCGGCATCTTTGGAGAAGGAACCGATTCAGGCTATTAAGAGCAGATATTTGAGGGAGAGGCTTCGCCATAAAATAGAGGTAAAGACCATGATGGCCCATATCAGGCTGGCAACCATGGGACAGATGGATTATGAGAACTGCCATCCATTTGTCAAAAAAGACAATTCGGGAAGAAGGTGGACACTGGCTCATAATGGCACCATGTTCCGCTGTCCGCAGCTGGATCCGTATTTTTATAAGCAGGAAGGCCGCACAGACAGTGAAAGAGTGCTCTATTATCTGATTGACCGGATCAATGAGAAGCAGGATGCAGCAGGGCACCCGTTAAGTGCGGGGGAGCGTTTTGACCTTCTGGATGATCAGATCTGTGCGCTGTCTGAGGGCAATAAGCTGAATTTTCTTCTTTATGATGGAGAGCAGATGTATGTGCATACAAATTATGCGAACTCTCTTAATATATGCCGGATTCCGGAAGGACTGCTTTTTGCCACAACACCATTGGGAAGAGAACATTGGGAGCCCCATCCATTCACACAGCTTTGTGCCTACAAAAAAGGGCAAAGGGTATTTGAGGGCACAGTACACCATCATGAATATAGAGATAATGAGGAAGACCAAAGGTTCCTGTTCCTTGATAGTGCTGCGTTATGATGGCTGATCATGGATTTATTCTGATATAAGGAGACAGTTTGGAGGATGATTGCTTAAAAGCATATTCTTTAAACTGTCTCTTTATTTATTGCACCTATTGTATATTTTTCAGATAGGAATATTTTTAAAATAAGTATTGACATTCTGAATTTTATATCAAATAATTCCTACTAACAAACTGTGGAAAATAGAACGCAGAATAATGAATAGAAAAGAAGTGAGTTTATTGATTCGATTTGAACATGTCTGTAAATCCTTTACCAACGAAGGACAGGAGTTTATGGCAGTGGATGATGTCAGCCTGGAAATAGAGGAAGGTGAGATTTTTGGAATTATTGGTTTCTCGGGGGCCGGCAAGTCAACACTTGTACGATGTATTAATCTGCTGGAAAGACCCACATCCGGCAAAGTATTTATTGCCGGTGAAGAATTGACGGCTATGTCCATGGCGGAGCTTCGGCGGCACAGGAAAAAAATCGGAATGATTTTCCAGCAGTTTAATTTATTTGCATCCCGTACTGTTTATGATAATGTAGCTTTTCCGCTGAAGGGCAGCGGTCTGTCCAGGGAGGAAAAGGATGATAAGGTAAAGAAACTTCTCAGGCTGGTGGAACTTGAGGATAAGGCTTTGGCCTATCCATCACAGCTGTCCGGCGGGCAAAAGCAGCGGGTGGCCATCGCAAGGGCTCTGGCCAATGATCCGGAGATTATTCTCAGTGATGAATCAACCAGTGCTCTGGATCCGAGGACGACCAGATCTATTCTGGAGCTTCTGAAGAAGGTCAATCGGGAGATGGGCATTACCATTGTGGTAATCACTCATGAAATGCAGGTCATCAAGGATATCTGTGACAGGGTTGCTGTCATGAAGGATGGCCGTGTGGTGGAGACGGGAACTGTTTTTGATATTTTTGCCAGTCCGAAGGCACAGATGACAAAGGAATTTGTGGAGAATACATCGAATATGTCCAAGATTTATGAACTGGTGGATTCGGGCAGCAATGTGGTGGCGTTGAAGCCGGGAGAAGCCATTCTCAGATTCAGATATCTGGAGCGGAATGTATCGGAGGCTCTTGTTTCACAATTGTCGAGGAAATTTGACCTGGATTTGAACATTATTTTTGGAAGCATTGAGCTCATCGGAGTCAATCCCATTGGCGGGCTGGTGGTCATCGCCCATGGGGAGGGGGCATCCATTGATCAGGCTATTGCTTACCTTAAAAATAAAAATGTTGGTGTGGAGGTGATACTGGATGGAAGAACTGCTTAGCAGATGGCTGCCGAATCTGATGGACCGGCCGGATGTATTTATAAAGAGTATACAAGAGACGTTGGTTATGGTCGGATGGTCAGGAGCTATCTCCTTTGTAATCGGGTTGTTCCTGGGGATTCTTATAACAGTCACCAGACCGGGTAATATTCTTGAGAACCGTATGGTATATCAGATTATTGATAAAATAGTGAATCTTTTCCGATCGATTCCCTTTATTATTCTCCTGGCCTGTCTCGTTCCATTAAGCCGTCTGCTGATGGGAACGGCCATTGGGGTGAGGGGTGCCATCGTACCGCTGGTATTCGGATGTGCACCATTTTTTACACGACAGATGGAGACAGCACTGGCCGAGGTGGATCCGGGACTGATTGAGGCGGCTCAGTCCATGGGGCTTGACAACAGAGATATCATTATCCGGGTCTATTTGAAAGAAAGTATTGCCGGTATTGCCCGATGTACGACCATTACGATTATCAGTCTGATCGGGCTGACGGCCATGGCAGGGGCCATCGGCGCAGGCGGTCTTGGCAATTTTGCCATTATGTACGGCCATCAGAGGAATATGCCGGACATCACTTATACAACGGTAGTTGTGCTGGTTATCTTTGTGACGATCATACAGATTACCGGCAATTACATAGCTAAAAAGAATACGCATTAAAATTTGATGAATATGGAGGAAACAACAATGAAAAAGAAGAGTATTCTGACATTTATTTTAACAATTGTACTGGCAGCCGGCCTTCTGGCAGGCTGTGGCGGAGATTCAGCTGCAAAAGAGACAACGGGAAGAGCAGAACCGGAGACAGCGGCAGCAGCGGGCAGCGAAACAGCAGCTTCGGAGACAGAAGCGGCTGCGTCAGGTGAGACAAGGGTATTAAAGCTTGGCCTGACAGGTGTTATTTATGAGGATATCTGGAATCCGATCAGGGAGCAGCTGGCAACAGAGGGAATTGATCTGGAATTCGTTCAGTTCTCTGATTATTCTTTGCCAAATGAAGCTTTGAATTCAGGAGATATTGATATGAATGCTTTCCAGCATCATGCGTATTTTAATAATGATGTGGGGCAGAACGGTTATGATATTACACCGATCGGTGATACCTTTGTTATTGCCATGAACCTTTATTCCGACAAGATTAGCTCGGTGGATGAGTTAAAGGATGGTGACGTGGTTGCTATTCCGGATGATGCCTCCAATGGCGGCCGTGCTTTAAAACTTCTGGAATCTGCCGGTCTGATCACCATCAGCGAATCTGCAGGCAGCAATCCAACGGTGGCAGACATTGAAAAATATAATGTCGGCATTGAGATCAAGGAAGTGGGTGCTGCAGATACACCGTCCATTATTCCTGATGTAGCAGCAGCTGTTGTAAATGGTAACTATGCTCTTGATTATGGTATTGATCCTGAGACAGCTATTTATCATGAAACAGAATATGATGATGACAGTTATTTCTGCCTGATTGCAGTCAGAACGGAAGAAAAGGATGATCCGGTTTATGCAAGGATCGTAGAACTGTTCCAGTCCGAAGGAACAAAACAGATTTTCCAGGATGAATTCGGCGGTTATTTCGTACCGGCCTGGGAGATCGGAAAATAATCGTGGGCAGAACAGAGGAGTGTGGACAATATGAAAGAAGTGCTTTTGTCCATTATAAAGGATGACAGCAGGGTTATTATAGAACAGATAGATGAAAAATATCTTTCCGATAATCTGGGGAGAAAGAAGGGAACGGCCAGGGCTGTTGTATTCCCGGTGTCAACGGATGAAGTCAGTCAGGTAATGCGTTATGCCTGGGAGCATGCCATTCCTGTTACACCAAGGGGCGCGGGGACGAACCTCGTGGGATCAACGGTTCCGTCAGGAGACGGAATCGTCCTTGATGTGTCGCGGATGGATCATATACTTGAACTGGATGAGGCAACCTTTACGGCCACCGTTGAATCGGGAGTTATACTGGAAGATTTTCAGGCATTTGTGGAAAGCCGGGGATTTTTTATCCGCCGGATCCGGGTGAAAAGAGAGCCACCATCGGCGGCAATATCAGCACCAATGCAGGAGGCATGCGGGCTGTCAAATACGGCGTGACACGGGATTATGTCATGGGTCTGGAGCTGGTACTGGCAGACGGTACTGTTCTGACTGTCGGCAGTAAGAACAGAAAAGATACATCAGGTCTTGACCTGAAAGAAATAGTCATCGGTTCCGAAGGAACGCTTGCCGTTATTACAAAATGTATATTGAAATTAATACCGAAGCCCGAGGAGGCCCTGAGTGTGCTGGTCAGCTATAGCAGTCTGAGGGATGGCATCGAGAGTGTCAGAAAAATTATAAAGGCTAATCTGAATCCAACGGCCATAGAGTTTATTGAACGGAAAGTCATTCAGCTGGGAGAAGAGTATCTGCAGGTTCAGTTTCCTGAACCGGAGGCGAAGGCTTATCTTTTGCTGACATTTGACGGCAGCAGGAAGGAAATAGGGGAGCATTTTGGCGCATTGAAGGAACTGGTCATAAAAAATGGCGCCATATCTGTTCTGCCGCTGGATGATAAAGAGCAGTCCGCCATGGTATGGAAGGTTCGCGGAATGCTTGTGAAGGCTGTGGAAGCTGTCTCGGAACAGGAGCCGCTGGATATTGTTGTGCCGATT
>JAEDGN010000028.1 GCA_016297495.1 Coprococcus sp. | reverse complement strand
ACCTTTGTAATCTGATCGGCAAAAATAAAGGTAACCGATCCTATAACCGATCCGACGATCAGTGTCCAGAGCAGCGAACTGAATACAATCCGATGCTCATTCGTATAATCCTTCTTCGCATGGGTCACAGATACCAGCTTACTGACCGCCAGCGGAACCCCATTGGAAGAAACAAGTAAAAGTAACATATAAATATCATAGGCGTAACCATAATACCCCATCGCCACATCTCCGGCAATACGCTGGAGTGGTATGCGGTAAAACAGTCCGATCAGCCGCACAACAATCTGGGCAATAGCCAGAATAGAACCCTGGACAATAATATCGCCGCCACTGCTTTTGCTTTTGGAAGAGCTTCCCATTCATGCACCTCTTGTCTTACATTCGTTTATTCAAAAGTGACAGTCTTACTGTCAGATATCACTTCAAAGAAAGTCTTTCCCGGATTCAGAGAAATCTGATTGCCATCGGCATCATAATATCGTGTCTTATCAGAATCATCAGCACGTTTCCAGGTAATATCCATTGCTTTTCCGTCTGTGATATACAGGCCGCTGCCGGAGCCATTCAGTGTCAGATCCTGATGATCCTGACTGCTGATGGATTCCTCTTTCACGTACTGAACAATAATATTCTTGAATGCCAGCTGTGTTTCTTCTTCACGGTCAATCTGTGCTTCGCCATACTGATAACGGTAGTAAAGACCATCGTCAGTATTATAGGTGAAATATGGTTTGGAGTCAAATGGAATATTTACTTTTTCCGCAACTGTACCGCCTTCAGGCACTGTATCTGTCACATTAAAAAGCAGACGCGGTGTAAATCCATCCGGATAATCCCGGGAAAGCCCGGTTATTTCCAGCCCCTTGGCCAACATTTCACCGGTCGTATAGACATTATGAGGTGCCTTACGATCTGAAGACCGATAGAATACACTGGACTCATAGCCAGAAAGTCCGTGGATCGTCGTAATATTCTCGCTGTTGATTCTCTGAAGGGCATATTTTGACTGTCCGTAATGAACATAAATAGCATCATTATCATTGGAAAAATCAATATAATAATGTCTGGCGCTTCGAACGGAACCAATTTTCTCCAAATCATCCACATCCTCGTAAACCGCCAGAAGACGGGTGATGCCGCCCTCAACCTGAGCCTCATAAATCATATCCGCAGCTCCGATACCGGACTGAGGAAGGCTTGCCTGAATATTATTGATCATAATAGCATATGGCCTTCTCGTGCCCACTTCCCTGCTGACGATTTCTCCGGTGAGATAACTGCGCATCATGCCTTCCGGCACTGCATACGGATCCTCTGTCTCCGTCTCTGTTTCTGTCTCCGTCTCTGTAACAGGGTCTTCTATAAGAATCGTCTCCGGAACTGTCTCCGTTGTCTCCTGCTCCTTCCCTCCACAGGCTGAAAGCCCTAAAATAACTGACGCAAACATTATTGCCATTATCTGTTTTTTCATATCTGTATCCCCCCGAAATTACCTTTTAAGATTCAGCATGTTGAGAATATCTCTCTGTTTTTCTTCCATGACTTCCCGCTCTTCATCCTCCATATGATCATAGCCAAAGAGATGAAGCATACTGTGAGCCACAAGAAATCCCAGCTCTCTCTGCTGTGAATGACCATAACTCTCTGCCTGCTCCACGATCTTGTCAACAGAAAGAATGATATCCCCCAGCATCAGTTCCCCGCTCTCAGGATTGAAAAAATCTTCCTCGAGCCCCTCTTCAAGGACAGAAAAATCTCCAGGTCTTGTGTAATCGATCATTGGAAAGGATAACACATCCGTCGGCTTGTACAGATCCCTGTAATCCCTGTTGATCATGGCAATCTCCTCATTCGTTGTCAGAATGACATTGACCTCCGTCTCATAAGGACACTCTTCAAAATCCAGCGCCGCATCAATCACATCATGAATAATTTTTTCATAATCAAATGCCAGTTTATAATCTGATTCATAATCAATATTAATCGTCATTATTCTCTCCCCCGGTTTATTTCTTTTCTGCGTACATGTGACCGCTTCTGCACAGCCTCATAATCATCATAGGCCTTGACGATCTTCTGTACAAGCGGATGTCTCACCACATCCTGACTTGAAAGCATACAAATACCTATATCCTTAATACCTCCCAGCACCTTCAGAGCCACATCCAGGCCCGACTGTTGTCCTGAAGGGAGATCCTTCTGGCTCAGATCCCCCGTAACGATGACTTTTGATCCAAATCCGATACGGGTCAGAAACATCTTCATCTGGGCAGGCGTCGTATTCTGAGCTTCATCAAGAACGATAAAGGAATTGTCCAGCGTCCTTCCTCTCATATAGGCAAGAGGAGCCACCTCGATCAGACCCTTCTCCATATTTTTCTGGAAGCTGTCAGCACCCATGATCTCATAAAGCGCATCATACAACGGCCTGAGATACGGGTCTATCTTGCTCTGAAGGTCTCCTGGAAGGAACCCCAGCTTCTCTCCTGCTTCAATGGCAGGCCTGGTCAGAATAATCCTGCCTACCTCATTGTTCCTGAATGCCGTTATGGCCATGGCCATGGCCAGATAGGTCTTGCCCGTACCCGCCGGTCCGACACCAAATACGATCATCTTTTCCCGAATATTCCTGATGTACTCTTTCTGTCCATGGGTCTTTGGCTTGATAGGTCTTCCGGCAATCGTATGGCAGATCAGCTCGTCATAGAGCTCCACCACATTCTCCGTCCTGTTCTCCATGCTCAGCGCAATTGTATAAGTGACATTCTGTTCAGTAATCGTCTCTCCATTCATAGAAAGTGTAATCAGCTGGTTCAGCACATGAACGGCTCTCTGTGCCCGGTTTGTCTCACCGATAATCTTCAGGCTTCCGCCTCTGGCAATAATTGTCACATTCAATGACCTCTCGATCATCTTGATATAATGATCAAACTCACCGAATACATTTCTTATATGTTCCGCAGGAATATCAATGATTTCTTCAGTAATACTCATCCTGTCGCATGATCCTCCATATTATCTCATTCTACCGTACTGCCGCCATACTGCCGCTGTCAATGGGCTCCCTTTTCCCAATGGGTCCGTTGAGGGACAAAATACCCTCCGCATGGCCTCCGTCGGCGTCTAAAAGTATTGTAACACTATTCCTGATAATTTGAACCCCTTTTTTCGTCAATTCACTCAAATAGTTCTGCAGATCTTCCGCTGCCATCTCACGCAGTTCTTCATCTGTGTACTTTTTTTCATTCATTTCATAGGGAATATAGTCTGTAAATCGAATGGCAAAGGGCAGATAAAAAGTCGGTGTCAGCCTGAATTTCTTTTCCCATGTCCATTCTTCGCAGTTTTTTCCCGGACTATAAAATTCAGGTAATTTCAGGCTTTTCTTCCAAAACTCAAGGGTAATTCCCCTGTGTGTGGCTCCCGTATACTCTTTATCCATATATTTTCCAGAATACTCTTTTTGGTAGTATACCTCATAGTCGCCCATAATATCGGCATCTGCCCGTGTGTAATCTATTTTTTTCAATGTTTCATCTTCATTATAAATATAGACCTTTCCCTCCACCAGCACATCTCCGGCCTGCACACTGTCCCCGGTTTTTACAGAAGCTGTTCCATGTCTGATGACCATGGAAGTAATGGTAGCATCGGACATGGCTGTCAGATTGGAAGGGATATCTTCCATATTCTCATTGTCCGTCTGGAGATTTCCTTCCCTGATCTCAATTTGCAGTCTGGTCCCTGTCACACTGGCTGATACCCATATAATCTGATGATATATAATACGCAATTCTTCCTCGATGGACGGCAGTGAAAGATCCGACTTTCTACATCCGGTATCCACATTCATTGTACGCAATGACTGCAGGATCAGATCATCCGTATATTTGCTGTTCCCGCTGATATCGATCTGCCAGATAAAAAGGGACATATACCAGATCATCAGAGAGCACAGAATCATGCCTGCCAGAAACCAGAGCCGCAGATGATGCCTGTAAAAGAAAAAGGCCGGTCCCCGCCGGTTCAGAATATGTACTCTCACATGCGTTTTTCGAATCAGCGGCCTCAGTCTTTTAAAATCTTCCACACGCATCGTCATCCGGAAACCGTCTGCGTCTGCAGTCAAATTCTCCAGTTCAATCCCATTATTTTTGCATAGATTCACAAAACGCATACTGGCATTACCAGTGACCCTGCAGCATACATAATTAGAAATATGAGACATGGATTTCCTCCATCATCAAGATTCAATCAGCGATAAGCAATATTTTCGATATACCCCTCAATCAGAATCTCATCTCTGTCCAGCCGGGCTATTTTCAGATGCTTCCCCAAAATTATAAGAGATATTCCGGGACATAAAAGGACGATTCGCTCCACCTCATAGGTCAGTACAGATGTGTAATTCTCGACCCTCAGACGATGCCTGCCTGTCATAGACAGAACAGGCAGTTCCGTCACTGTTTCAGCCGGAATCTGCAGCATGGAGGCAAGGGCAATATGAAGAAAAGGATAGGATTTTTTCTCTTTCTGAAAAAAATGTGTTCTGATCTGTGTACGTACAAAATGTCGGTGTGCTTTCAAACCAATCCCTCCACATCCCTCTCACATCAATATATGCAGATACTGAAAAAAGTATGCGTTCCGCCCATCTCCCACCGATGATACCGGCATCTCCTCCGGATAACATAAAGAAGGGCTATAACATATATGTTATAGCCCTGTTCTGATATACCGTGATACGAAATGCACAGCCTATTTATACTTGCGTTTTCTGGCTGCCTCTGATTTCTTCTTACGCCTTACGCTTGGTTTTTCGTAATGCTCTCTCTTACGGATTTCCTGCTGGATACCGGCCTTAGCGCAGTTTCTTTTAAATCTGCGTAAAGCACTATCTAAAGTTTCGTTTTCTTTAACGATTACATTCGACATAGCTCACACCTTACCTCCCTCCAGTTGTGTATTGTGCTGATACAACTGTGGGTATATTCATAGCACTAAAAGCATTATATCACAAATTCCCAATTCGTCAACAGTTTTTTTAGCGCATGATATATTCCCTTCCAGCAAACTCAATCACCCTTCTGGCCAAAATCTCCATCGGATCCACATACCAGTCGCCCAGCCCTTCGTCCGCCTTGATCACAGACAGCTCTGTACAGGCCAGAACGACTTTGCCGCATCCGGCCTTCCTGTATTCCGTCTCAATCCTGCACCAACTTGCCGCATCATAAGACTGACCGTTTTTTATCCTGTCATAGATCTGATACATGACCTCTTTCTGGATATCTTCAGATGGCGTAAATACACGCAGTCCCTGCTCTTTCAGCGCCTTCTGATAAAGCTCTGTCTTAATTGTACCATCCGTTGCCATAATACCAATCAATTCGCCGGGACAAAGTCTGGAAATATCCGCCGCTGTCTCACGAATCATATGAATGATGGGAATATTAATTTTATCTTTAATCATATCCACAAAGAAATGAGAAGTATTGCAGGTAATGCCAATGGCCTTGCAGCCACAGCTCTCCAGCAGTCTTACATCTTCCAGAAGCTGATGATAAGGTTCATCATAATGACCGGACAAAATAGCTTCTGTTCTGTCCGGCATTGAGGCATCACTCAAAATAATCATATTAATATGATCCTGGTCCTTCTGTGCATGAGTATGTTCAATCACCATCTTGTAAAACAACTGGGATGCCAATGGTCCCATTCCACCGATAACTCCGATTGAATCCTTCAAAATAACCTCCAAACATAAAATACCACATGTCTTGAATAACTATTTTAAAATATCCGTTCTAAATAAGCAAGGTTTTTTTGAATATTTTTCAATATGAATGGAGGAATCGGATATCTATTCCAGAATGCCACGCAGATCCGTAATGACATGTCGCGGACATTTGACAGCACACATGCCGCAGCTCAGGCAATAATCCTCATCAATCACGGCACAATTATCAATAACATGGACAGCACTGGCTGTACAAGTCTTCTCACAGATACCGCATCCGATACAGCTGACCGAACATGCCTGTCTGGCATCCTTCCCTTTATCCTTATTGGAGCAGCGCACTGTGATATAATTGGCACAATTATGAATTCTGATGATCTGTTTCGGACATTCCCGTGTACACTTGCCGCAGGCAATACATTTTTCTTCGTCAACTTCAGCCACACCGGTATCGTTGATATGGATGGCGTCGAACTTACAGGCCTCTGCACAGACGCCGCAGCCAATACAGCCATACTCACAGCCGTTTTCTCCATTCACATGGCAGCCGCCGTTACAGGCAACAAAGGCTGAACGGTAAGGAAACTTCTTCTTAATTGCCATTATCTTCCCTTCCTTTCGTATGGTGTGCCGTCAATCGGCAGAGAATACCGTCTTCTGCCGTCATAGCGGTAATAGGCATCCGTAATAGCCGGTGCCGTCGGTATGGAAGTAATCTCACCAATACCAATGGCCCCGCAGGCCACATTCAGTCCCGGTTTATCTATAACAATCGCCTTGATCTCCGGGATTTCATGCGCCCGGAACAGCCCAAGGGAACCATATTTCTCAATTGGTTTACAGTTGCCGTCAATCGGATACTGCTCTCTGAGGGCATACCCCATGGACATGACCACACCGCCCTCGATCTGTCCCTCACAGGACAAAGGATTGACCGCCCTGCCCACATCATGGGCTGCAACCATCTTCTCTACCTTCCCTGTCTTCGGATCAAGGATACATATCTGAGTGGCATAACCATAGGCCACATGGGATACAGGATTCGGAACATCTGCCCCCAGCGGGTCTGTCTTTGCCAGATAATCACCATAGAACTCCTGTCCTCTCAGATCAGCCAGCGTCTTCCCGCCTTCCCTGGCTGCCATCAGCTTCTCACATGCACGGCGGCATGCCTCACCCGTAACAAGGGTCTGACGTGAACCGGAAGTTGTTCCCGAATCCGGTGCGATCCATGTATTGCTGCGCTCATAGACAATATCGTCTCTCTTCAGATCAGTATTGCTGACAATCATCTGTACCAGCACAGTACCCAGCCCCTGGCCGATGCAGGATGCACCGGAATAGATATGAAGTTTCTCATCATCCTCAACAATCAGCTTGACACGCCCCCAGTCCGGAATGCCAACACCGACGCCGGCATTCTTCATGGCACAGCCAATGCCCACCGGCTTGCCCGCTGCCACGGCCGCATCGTAATCCTCCTTTACAGCCTCCAACGTCTCCACCAGACCTGTCGATTCATCCACGATCTGTCCATTCGGCAGAACGCCGCCGGGACGGATGGCATTGCGGTAACGGATCTCCCACGGTGTGATGCCAATCTCATCCGCCATCATGTTCAGAAGGGTCTCCGTGGCAAAACAGGTCTGTGTCACACCGAACCCCCGGAAAGCGCCGGCCGGCGGATTGTTCGTATAATACGCAGTTCCTTCAATCTCAAAATTCTCATAAGCATATGGTCCAGCCGCATGGGTACAGGCTCTTTCAAGCACAGGCCCTCCCAGGGAAGCAAATGCCCCCGTATCTGAAGCCACCTTCGCCTTAACGCCCATAATCTTGCCGTTCTCATCACAGCCCATGGTAAAATCCATAACAAAATGGTGGCGCTTCGGATGGATAAGCAGTGATTCTGCCCTTGTGAGACTGACCTTCACCGGACGTCCCGTCACATAAGCAATCAATGCAGCATGATGCTGTACAGTCATATCTTCCTTGCCGCCAAAACCGCCGCCCACAAGTCCGTTTTCACATTTCACCTTATCTGTACCAAGCAGAAGGCTGCACTCATGAAGTGTACAGTAAGCGGACTGGTCTGTGGAGATAATCATCACATCCCCTTCATCATCCATATAGGCCACTGCACATTCCGGTTCAAGAAATGCATGCTCTGTCCACGGTGTCTCAAAATGATGGGAAATCACGTGTTTTGCATTGCGGATCGCCTCCTGTGCGTTGCCGCGGCTTACATGCTTGTAGGCCTGCACATTGGAAGTCTCCTCATCAAAAACAAGGGGCGCATCCGGTGCCGCTGCCTCTTCTATATTATGTACTGCAGGCAGTACTTCGTACGCCACTTTAATCAGCTTTTTGGCCTTTTCCACTGTCTCCCTGTCTTCCGCTGCCACCAGAGCAATAGCGTCTCCCAGATAATGGGTCAGCCCGCCCACCGGAATCAGTGTATACTGATCATGCTTCAGATGCCCGATCTTATTCTCCCCAGGTATATCATCTGCCGTCAATACAGCAACCACTCCCGGCAATGCCTTTGCAGCCGAGGTATCAATGGAAAGTACCCGTGCTCTCGGATAGCTGCTTCTCAAAGCAGACCCGTAGCACATGCCTTCCATATAGAAGTCATCAGGATACTTACCGTAACCGAGAACCTTCTCCTCAACATCCAGTCTGTGGACACGGGAACCTATCTTCCAGTCATCGGCACCTTTTGCCGGAATCACACCGCTCCGCATGATCTCTGCCGCCAGCCGCACAGCCGCTATAATCTTCACATAACCTGTACACCGGCAGTAATTGTTGCGAAGCGCATATTTGATCTCATCTTCTGTCGGATTCAGATTCCTGTCAAGAAGCCCCTTGGTACACATCACCATACCCGGGATACAGAATCCACACTGTACCGCCCCGGCTTCTCCATAAGCATATGTGTAAACCGCCTTCTCCCAATCACTCAGTCCTTCAACTGTAATAATATGCCTGCCTTCCAGTCGATCTGTCTGCGGCACACAGGCTTTACAGGTCTCACCGTCAATAAGCACCGTACATGCACCGCAGGCCCCCTGACTGCATCCGTCCTTCACTGACGTAAAGTGCATCTCATCCCGCAGGAATCTAAGAAGAGACTGTTTTTTTGACGTCGTAACCATATGTCCATTCACATAAAATGTATACATATTATTCCTCAACTTTCCTGTTATAGTGTCGATGATTTTTTGCTCATTGGTCAATATTTCTAATCTGTCAAAATCTATGATTCTATTTTATCATAAAATTAACAAAAAGCAATGGTTATTTACAAAAATATTTTTTTGTTCAAAAAATTTTTGTATCAGTTCAGTCTTCTAGTTCCTTGAAGCACAATACCGTAATTATGCTGTCAGGCGAACATTCTGCTGAACTGATATCTACACAGCCGTAACTAAAAAATAAGATGCTGTAACGGCAGAACAAAAGCATCTATGTTACAGTCGACACCTTTGTTAAGTCTTACAGCATCTTTCTCAATGATGTATCTTCTATATTCTGTTGGATTCTTCTATGGAAGTTTTACCTGGAAAGCGTAATCCCTGTATTCCGCAGTCAGGCCGCTTCCTTCCAAAACAGATGTGATGGCATTCTCATAGGCGCTGTTGATACGATCCATATCATCATCATCCAGCTCTTCAGCATATTTGGAAGTGTCCTTTGCCTCACAGACCGGTATTGGCTGTATCTTACCGTCATACCAGTTCAGATAAACCGGAATCACGGCAAAGCTTGTAATGAATGTCTCACCAAATTCATTGCGGATAATATTAAAATCAAATATCGCGCTGATATCCGTATCCTTTCCGCTGGATGAATAGGTCTCCGATGAGAGCAAAGCACCCATCCCATATAATACGAGACATTTCTTTGTCCGGCCGGTCATATCATCCGTAACAGATATCTGCTCCACAGGCTTCAGAACTCTTGATCCGGTACCAAGAATCAGATCCGCACCGGCCTCGCAAAGCTGTTCAGCCAGCGCTCTTTGCTCCGATTCAGGCGAATCCGATTCCACACTGCCGAAGTTCAGCATGACCACCACCAGGTCATTCTCATTCTTCATGGCCGTGATCTTCCCGCACAGAGCTTCAATATCACTCTCATTATACTCATTCAGTGTATTGAGCACACAGGTCGCATCCGAACTCAACGAAAAGCCATTGGTCGTATTCGTATAGCCTGTAAAGCCCACCTGGATGCCATTGATATTTGTTGAATAATCCAGGGCCTCTTCCTGGCTTGCCGCTGCACCTACATGATTCAGGCCTGCCGTATCCAGATAGCCAATGGTGGATGCAAGACCTGTATCACCACTGTCCAGCGAATGGTTGGTCGCAATGTTCACCAGGGAAATGCCTGCATCCTTTATATTATCTGCCAGGATCTCCGGGCTGTTATACTGGGCATTGGCCGTACTGTAGCCATAGAATTCATCTGCGGCGCCCCTGTAAATACCGGCAAAAGTCGTCTTCAGCGTGGCAATGGCATAATCCGATGACTGGAACAGATCTCTCACATGGTCAAAGCTGGCTGCAAAATCAAAGCTCGCAGTCTCTGTATGATAGGCCCGCTCAAGCTGAGATCTCTGACAGAGAATATCGCCTGCAGCCGAGAGCGTAATGCTGGCGGAATAATCTTCCGTCACCATATCCTGTACAAGCTTCTCCACGGACAGATCCTCTGCCGATGATATCTTTCCTCCGAAAGAACTGCTGTTCTTCTGGCCGACAATGGACGGATTGATCTGCGAAGCATATTCATTCCTGACATCCTCCGCATATCTGTCACAGAAAATGAACAACCCAATGAAAAATACAGCGGCCAGAAGAACTATCATCAATTTCCTAATTTCTTTCATAGGCATTAATGCAGCTGTTTAGCCAGCTCTTCTACACATACCTGCAGGGCCTGATCAATGCCTGCCGGATTCTTGCCGCCGGCCTGAGCCATATTCGGGCGTCCGCCGCCGCCGCCGCCAACGCATTTGGCAACAGCCTTAATAAGATTGCCGGCATGAGCGCCTTTCTTCATGGCCCCATCTGTAGCCATGGCCAAGAGACTGACCTTACCACCGTTCTCGGATGCCAGCAGGATCACACCGTCACCCAGTTTTGCCTTCAGCTGGTCACCAAGATTCATCAGTTCCTGCATATCGATATCCTTAACATGAACAGGCAGCAGGGAAACACCCTTAACATCCACTACCTGATCCATCACATCACCCATGGCATCCTTAGCCATCTTATTCTTAAGCTGGTTATTCTCAGCTGTCAGGGCCTTGATCTCCTCATGCAGGGCATCAATACGTTTTACAAGCTGAGCAGGATCACATTTTGCAGCTTTTGCAGCTTCATGAAGCTCATTCTCGATCTCTTTATAATAATTGAATACACCCTTGCCTGTCAGTGCTTCGATACGGCGTACACCTGCTGCCACACCTGTCTCTGAGATGATCTTAAAAGCAGAAATAGATGCCGTATTATCTGTATGGGTACCGCCACAGAGCTCTCTTGAGAAATCACCCATGGATACGACACGTACATTGTCACCATATTTCTCACCAAACAATGCCATGGCACCCGTCTTCTTGGCATCCTCAATATTCATGACCTTAGTCAGAATCGGAAGGGATGCGGCAATCTCTTCATTGACGATGGCTTCAACACGATCCAGCTCTTCGCTGGTCAGGGCCGAGAAATGCGTAAAGTCAAAACGCAGCTTATCCTGATTGTTGAAGGAACCTGCCTGCTCTACATGGGTTCCGAGCACGATACGCAGTGCCTTCTGAAGCAGATGGGTTGCACTGTGGTTCTTGGCCGTATCACTTCTCTGCTCTTTATTGATGGACAGCTTCACCACATCACCAGTCCTGAACATACCGCTTGTGACAACACCTATATGTCCGATCTTGCCGCCCAGCAGCTTCACAGTATCCTTAACCTGGAAAGTGCCCTCAGGTCCGGTGATGATACCCGTATCTGCCATCTGACCGCCGCTGGTTGCATAGAACGGTGTTTCCTGAGTGAAGATGGTACCATTCTGTCCATCCACCAGGGCATCCGTGATCTCATCTTCTGTTGTCAGAACCGTGACCGGAGATTCATATTCCATATATTCATAACCAACAAACGTACTGGTTACAGACGGATCGATCTCATCATAGACCGTAGCATCCTTGCCCATATAATTGGAAGTCTTACGGGCATCACGGGCTTTCTGACGCTGCTCCTGCATGCAGGCTGCAAAACCTTCCTCATCGATATCATACCCCTTCTCCTCAAGGATCTCCTTGGTCAGATCCATCGGGAATCCGTAGGTATCGTATAACTTAAACGCATCAGCACCTGCCAGTACCTTCTGACCGGAAGCTGCCAGCTGTTCTTCCATCTCATTCAGAATACTCAGGCCCTGATCAATGGTCTTGTTGAACTTGTCTTCCTCCTGAGTCAGAACGTTGAAAATAAATTCCTTCTTCTCATCCAGTTCAGGATAACCGCCCTTGGATGTTTCGATAACTGTCTCACTGAGCTTTGCCAGGAACTTGCCCTGAATGCCCAGCAGTCTGCCATGTCTTGCGGCACGTCTGATCAGACGACGGAGTACATAGCCCCTTCCCTCATTGGTCGGCATGATACCATCGGAAATCATAAATGTTGCAGAACGAATATGATCTGTAATAATACGGATGGATACATCTGTCTGATGATTCTCAAGATAAGTCACACCAGCCATATCACAGACCTTATTGCGCAGTGCCTGAATGGTATCCACATCAAAGATGGAATCCACATCCTGAACAACAACGGCCAGACGCTCAAGGCCCATACCTGTATCGATATTCTTCTGCTCCAGCTCCGTATAATTGTTGTGTCCGTCATTGTCAAACTGCGTGAACACATTGTTCCATACTTCCATATATCGGTCGCATTCACAGCCTACTGTACAGTCCGGTTTACCGCAGCCGTACTTCTCACCACGGTCATAGTAGATCTCAGAACACGGACCACATGGACCTGCACCGTGCTCCCAGAAATTGTCTTCCTTGCCAAAACGGAAAATACGTTCTGCCGGAATACCGATTTCCTTGTTCCAGATATCGAATGCCTCATCATCATCCACATAAACGGATGGATACAGACGATTGGCATCAAGACCTACAACCTCTGTCAAAAACTCCCATGACCAGGCAATGGCTTCATGTTTGAAATAATCACCGAATGAGAAATTGCCAAGCATCTCAAAAAATGTGCCGTGTCTTGCTGTCTTGCCAACATTCTCCAGGTCGCCTGTACGAATACACTTCTGGCATGTCGTCACACGACGGCGCGGCGGGATCTCAGCACCTGTAAAATAAGGCTTCAGCGGTGCCATACCTGAATTAATCAATAACAAGCTGTTATCATTATGAGGAATCAGTGAGAAGCTCTTCATAGCCAGATGGCCCTTGCTCTCAAAAAACTCCAAAAACATCTTCCTCAGTTCATTAAGACTATATGGTCTCTCCATATTCTATTCCTCCTGTTTATTCGCAGCGGACAAGTCCGCAGTATGCTGCAATCAATCATAAAAAGAAAACCGGTAAGCATCAGCCTACCAGTTTCCTATTATAAAATCAAATAAAGCCTTTGTCAATTTGATTATTCTCCCGCTGCGCTATTTTTCTGAGTTTTTGAAGCCTTAAACTTCTTACCGGCCATAAATCCTGCTGCAGCCACAGCCAGGAAGAATATAAATTTTACTAAGTAAGTTAAAAATGCTGTCAACATGCCCTTTTCCTCCTCTACTAAAGTGCCCCGCACAATATTGTATACATTATTTGTGTCTATTATACCATATCTAATGCCGTTCTGCCAACTCTTTTGTGATATCTTTCCAGGAAACTTCTTTTTCCGCCATCAGTACCATCATATGATACAGGAAATCACAGATTTCATACTTGATCTCGTCACTGTCGGGATTCTTGGCCGCAATGACAATCTCCGTGGCTTCCTCTCCAACTTTTTTCAGGATCTTATCAATACCCTGATCAAACAGGTAGTTCGTATAGGAGCCTTCCTTCGGATGCTCCTTACGATCCAGGATCGTTGCCATCACCGAGTCAAATACGGTCATCGGATTTCTTCCGTCATATGCCTTGCTGGCCAGATTGGTGAAGAAGCAGCTTCTGCTGCCCGTATGGCAGGCTGCGCCGATCTGCTCCACTTTTGCCAGAATGGTATCTCTGTCACAATCTATGTCCAGGGATTTTACATACTGATAATGACCGCTGGTATCACCCTTGCGCCACAATTCCTGACGGCTTCTGCTCCAATAGGTCATGCGGCCTTCTCTTAATGTCTGTTCATAGGCTTCTTTATTCATATATGCCATCATGAGAACCTCTGCAGTCCTGAAATCCTGCACAATAACAGGTATCAGGCCATTGGCATCCAGTTTAAAGCTCTCAAATGACAGACTGCTGACAAATCGGTTAAAAGAATATTCTTCTCCTGACAATTCCTCTTTCATACTATAAATATTCGGCATATCATCTGTATAATTGATCAGAGCAATGCCCTTCACATCTTTAGAGGCAAGCAGTCTGCGCTGCGTATCCGTATCATCAGCATTGCAGGCGGCAATCACTGTACCCTCCGGTACCGGATATGGCAGCTGTGGGATCTCACCCGTCACAAATAGATGCTCAAGCTTTAATTCTTCAGCCAGATAAAGGGCTTCTTCCGGCAACTCCGGCTCTGCAATAACCATACCTGCCTTATCTGCCCCGAACCGTTCCGCAGCTTCACGGATCAGATCTGTCTGCGACGCATCGATCCATGCTCCCGCCGCACCTGCATAAAGAATCTTTTTGATGTCCTCCAGACGCCTGTACGGCTGCCATACATAAAGTCGGCAGTCAGACAGATTGCAGATATTCCTGATCTTCTTGATCAGCATGGCTTCGTCGGCAAAATCAGGGCTGATCAGAATCACACCATCTGCGCCCGAATGCTCATATTGAACAGCCAGGCTGTCCTCATCACTGAAATTCATAATAGGGTAAATACACTTAACTTTCATAGTCCGCCTCCCGGTCCAGTTTTTTCTCATGTCGGCGGCAGATATTAATGGCATCGGACAATAAGACTCTGGATTCATACAGGGCCTTTCCCATAACAATACCTTCAATATTCATATCCATAAATGCCTCTATATCCTTCAGAGACTTAATACCGCCGCTGTAGATCACATTCATATGCAGTTTTTCCGTAATCTCCAGCGCCTGCATGATTCCGGCACCATTATCAAGGCCCCGGCGAAGGATATCCGTATAAATGATCGACTGTATGCCAATCGCTTTCATATTGGATGCAATGGTCGTCACATTGAAATGATTGAATTTTTTACGTCCCTCTGTAGCAATCATACCGTCACTGGCATCAATCGCCACCATAATTCTGCTGCTGCCGAACAGATTGACAGCTTCTTTAATAAAAACGGGATTTTCTATGGCTTGTGTACCTATAATCACACGTCTGACGCCCATACTCAAATAATGATCAATATCCTTGATAGAACGGATACCGCCTCCAACCTGAACCGGAATCCGGATATTTTCAACAATCTCCCGGATCGTCTCGCTATTGACAGATAAACCTGAATCCGCACCGTCAATATCAATGATATGAACAAAATCTGCCCCCAGCTCTTCCCATTTCTGCGCCATTTTCAAAGGGGAACCTGTGAAAACTTTGCCTCTGCTCAATCCATTGACACTGGGATTCACACATCTGCCGTCTGAAATATGTATTGCCGGATATATACGCAATGCCATCACCCCCTACCGTCTATAAAGTACCTTTTGTCGATAAAACATCCTTAATCCTCGGATCATATCCTGTGGCCTCATCCAGCGCCTTTGCAAAAGACTTAAAAACAGCTTCTATGATATGATGATTGTTCTGACCTGCCAACTGACGAATATGGAGATTCATGCCGCTGCTGTAAGAAACCGCATAGAAAAACTCCTTTACCATCTCTGTATCAAATCCGCCGACCCTGTCCACCGTAAACTCCGCATCAAAACAGAGATACGGTCTGCCTGACAGATCCAGTGCAGTCAGTACAAGAGTCTCATCCATCGGCAGCGCGAAAGAACCGTACCGGCGGATTCCCTTTTTATCTCCAATGGCCTTTTTAATGGCCTCACCGAGCACAATACCCGTATCCTCAATCGTATGATGACAGTCCACCTCAAGATCACCCTCCACATGAAGGGACAGATCAAAAAAACCGTGTTTGGCAAAGCTCCTGAGCATATGGTCAAAAAAGCCGATGCCTGTCTGAATATCCGATTGTCCGCTGCCATCCACATTGATGGTCAGTTCTATATCTGTCTCTGATGTTTTTCTAATAATTGTCGCTGTTCTGTTCATTTATTTATCCTCAAAACGGACACCGATGGAATTGGCATGGGCAGTCAGTGACTCTGCCTTTGCAAACTGCATAATATCATCCTTAACCGGTGCCAATGCTTCCTTTGAATAATAGATAATACTTGACTTCTTTACAAAATCATCCACACTAAGCGGTGAAAAGAACTTGGCCGTACCGTTGGTCGGCAGTATATGATTCGGACCTGCAAAATAATCTCCCAGCGGCTCCGAACTGTATTCACCTATGAAAATGGCACCTGCATTCCTGATCTTTGTCATCACTTCAAAAGGATTCTTCGTAACAATCTCCAGATGTTCTGACGCGATGACATTGGCTATCTCCACAGCCTCATCCATATCAGACGTGATCAGGATATGACCATAATTCTTCAGAGATTCTTCAATGATGTCTTTTCTTGACAATACAGCTGTGAATTCCTCGATCTCACGGCTCACCTGCTCTGCCAGCGCTTCACTGGTTGTCACAAGGATAGCGGATGCCAGCTGATCATGCTCCGCCTGGGACAAAAGATCTGCCGCAACAAAACGGGGATTGGCCGTCTCATCGGCAATGACCAGAATCTCACTCGGTCCTGCGATGGAATCAATGCTCACATAGCCATACACGGCCTTTTTCGCCAGCGCCACATAAATATTTCCTGGACCCACGATCTTGTCCACCTTCGGAACAGATTCCGTTCCAAAGGCCAGCGCTGCGATCGCCTGGGCGCCGCCCACCTTGTAAATCTCATCGGCTCCTGCTTCATTGGCCGCCACAAGAGTACCCGGATTAACCCTGCCATCCTTACCCGGCGGCGTCACCATTACGATCTTCTCCACACCGGCCACCTTTGCCGGGATCACATTCATCAGAACGGATGAAGGATATGCTGCCTTGCCGCCCGGCACATAGACACCGGTGCTCTGAAGCGGTGTCACCTTCTGTCCGAGAATCGTTCCATCCGGCGTCGTATCAAACCACCCATAACGACGCTGCTTCTCATGATAGACACGGATATTCACCAGCGCCTTCCGGATCACATCCACCAGAGACTTATCCACCAGCGTATAGGCCTCATCAATCTCTTCCCGGGTCACACGAATATTGCCCGCATTCAGCTCTGCACCGTCAAACCTCCGGGTCATCTCAAACAGAGCCTCATCCTTCCGATCCCTCACATCATCAATAATCGCCTGAACCTTATCCGCATAACCCGAATAATTATTCGGGCTCCTCTTCAACAAATCATCAAGCAGCGTATCCACTGCATCCTTTGTAACCTTCGTAATCTTCATCCTTCTTCTATACCTCCGTAATCTCTATAGAGCAACAGTTCAGCCTAATGTTTATCTAATGATAACACAGATACGGCAGATTTATACCTGAAAACCGTTGAAAAACGCCGGTACTTGACTTTTGGGAATGAAATGAACCAAAAGTCTTAGTATCCGCTGCGTTTTTCGTCGAGTGGGAACGTGTTTGAAGGTAGAAACTGTCCGTATTGTGTATTAGGAAACCAGATGGCTGAACTGTTCCCACTAGAGAAGCGATTTCAGTTCCCGAATCAGTTTCATGATCCGCTCATTTTCCATCTTCATGCTGACCTGGTTGACCACAACTCTGGCTGACAGCGGACAGATCTCTTCCAGCACTTCCAGGCCATTTTCCCGAAGCGTTGTCCCTGTCTCCACAATATCGACGATAACCTCAGACAATCCCACGATCGGCGCCAGTTCCACAGAACCATGGAGCTTGATAATCTCCACCGTCTGATGTTTTTTATTATAAAAATAATCCTTTGCAATGTTCGGATACTTGGAAGCCACCCGGATCAGCTCCTGATGCTGCAGATATTTTGCTGCAGATGCAGGACCGCAAACACACATTCTGCACCTGCCAAATCCAAGATCCAATACCTCATACAGCCGACGCCCTTCCTCCAGCAGCGTATCCTTACCCACAACACCGATATCAGCCGCGCCGTATTCCACATAAGTCGGCACATCGGAAGCCTTGGCAAGGAACATCTTGATCTTCAGTTCCTCATTGACAAAAATCAGTTTTCTCGTATCGGGATCCTTCATCTCATCCATATGGATCCCCACCTGTTCAAAAAGTGCCAGTGACTTCTTAGCCAGCCGCCCCTTCGCCAGAGCAAATGTCAAATAATTCATAGTCTTTTCCTCCATATCATCATTCAGGGACGGGCATCGTTCTGACCGAATCATCCGCAATATCCAGCTTCATCAATGTCTTCGCACTATTAACATACAGGATACTCTCCATATGATAGCGTTTGCAGTAATCCTTGTAATCATCCATATTCATGCCGGATTCCTTCTTGAGCATGCTGACCGACCGGTTGATATTCCTGAGGGAATTGGCCGTACGGATCGCCTGGCTTCTGAACTCCGGCTCATACAATACCATGGTTGCCGCATCGCCTGTCGGAATGTCGATCTTCTGTCTGGAGAGAGCCAGCATCAACTCGTCCAGTACAACGGCAAATCCCACACTTGCTGCGTCTTTGCCGAACTGTCCGATAAGGTGGTCATAGCGTCCGCCCTTGACCACAGCATCCCCGGTACCGTAGGTATAGCCTCTGAATATAATGCCTGTATAATAATCATACTCCGTCAGCATGCCCAAATCAATAGTAATATATTTTTCAAAGCCATATTCCCTGATGAGCTGATAGAGCTTCTCAATGGCATCAAGGGCTTTCAGTGCTTCCTCATTCTTCGTCATGGCCCTGGCCTGTTCAATCACATCATAAGCGCCAAAGAGCTCCGGCAGCTTCAGAAAAATATCCGCCGTCTCCTTCGGAAGCGTCAGCTGTTCCAGCAGGGCTTCAACACCGAAATAATTCTTGCTCTCGATCAGCACACGCATCTGTTCCACAGCCGATATGTCCATGGAAGCCTCCCGGGCCAGTGCCTGGAAAAAGCCCACATGACCCACATCCAGCTGGAAGTTCTCAAGACCGGACTCAAGGAGCAGATTGATAGCCAGCGCCACGATTTCCGCATCCCCTTCAATGGATCTGTCACCGATCAGCTCGGCGCCAAGCTGTGTCGTCTCCTTCATCTTGCCCTGGAGACTGGAATTGTTGATAAAGGTATTGCCGCAGTAGGAAAAACGAAGCGGTATCCTTTCTTCTTTATAATACTTCGCCACGGCCCGGGCAATGGATGGCGTGATATCCGGACGCAGCACCAGTGTACTGCCGTCACGGTCAATAAACTTATACATATTGCGGGACGGAACTGTCCCTCTCTCCCGGTTAAAAATGTCAAAAAATTCAAAGGTCGGTGTCTGAATATCTCTGTAGCCGTACAGATTCAGTATTCTGCCAAGCTTTGCAGACAGTACATTCTTCCTGCTGCACTCCTCATTATAAATATCTCTTACACCCTCAGGGGTATGTAATAAATTCTCCATATGGACTCCTTCATTAATCGCTTTAGTCCGCTACCATATTAGCACGTGAAACCCATTATAATATGCCTTCCGGCAATTGTCAAGGTCTGGAAGACAAATCCTTCTGTAAAGCCTCGAGATAATGGATATAATAACCATTGCATGTCAGTTCATAGGCCGTGTCCAGTTCACTGATCTTGAAATGCCTGGCATGTCCTGTTTTGGACCGGTTCCAGAAGGTAACGATCTGCTCAAAGGGCAGATAAAAATATCTGTCCGCACCGGTGAAATAGAGGAGCATAAAAGCGATGCCCCCCTGATCCTCAAAATCCCGCATGAATACGACCTGATGTTCATGAATGTTCTGAATGGGGAAATTGTCTGTTTTGCATTCCTTGGCATCAAAACAGACGGGTATGCCCTGGACAGCTCCGATATAATCCACCGTGCTCCGCTGTTCAAAATAGGCCAGGGTGATCTGCCTTGTCTCCTGATCCATCCTGACAGGCGTTATGGGCGTCGGTATCTTCTGAATGAGGGCCAGATGCTGCTCTCTGTATTTTTCATTGGTCCGGTTGATCAGCTCTTCCAGCAGAGAACCTCTGAGTCCTCTTGAATTCCATGTTGCCATTATGACATCCATCCTTCCTGCCACGGCAGATGCTCTCCCATCATGACATGCCGGAAGTCATTGGGCAGCGGTGCTGTAAAGACCTTCTCCGACAGACCGGCAAAGCTGTCGCCGCAGACGGGCATCTTCAAAATACCGGCGTGAAGCAGCTGCCGCCGGATGCCATATTCCTTTTTAAATGCAGCATTCATCTCAGGACTGCCATATTTATAATCCCCGATGATGGGATTGCCGACGTTGGCCAGATGGGCACGGATCTGATGGGTACGCCCCGTAATGAGGAAAACCTTCAGGAGGGTACAGTTCTTCCCCACCGCCAGCGGTTCATATTCTGTTTCTATATAATCGGCCTGATGTCTGGCCTCCCGGGTGATGGTCACCTTATTGGTCTTCTCATCCTTCAGAAGATAGCCTTTCAGGCGTACCTTTTTCTCAACCCTTCCCTGAACAAGGCAGAAATAATATTTATGGATCGTTCTGTCCCTGAAGCCCTCAGACAGGAACTGAAGACCGGCCAGTGTCTTACCGCCTGTGATGAGCCCGCTTGTATTACGGTCCAGACGATTGCAGACGGAAGGACGAAAGGACTGCAGGGCCTCCCTTGTCAGCTGACCGCTGTCCAAAAGCCACCCGATCATCATCTCATTGATGGACACATCCTCCGGCACCGCTTTTTGGGACAGCAGACCCGCCGGTTTATTCATGATCAGGATCTGTTCATCCTCGAAAATGATATCCGGCTTCGGCAGAGCTGTCTCCGGTACGGCACGTACCTCACCTCTGAACTTTTCAAAAGTCTCATCGGACAGCCAGAATGTCACCGTATCACCCATGGACAGCTTTTCGCTGCCATCGGCCTTCTTATCATTCAATGTAATATTTTTTTTGCGCAGCATTTTATATAGAAAGCTTTTCGGCGCTTCACTCAGCGTTTTGGCAAGATATTTATCAAAACGCTGGCCGCTCTCATTTGCGCCGATAACGACCTTTTTCATTGCTTATTCCCTTCTTCGTCCCTTTATGATTGTTTTTCTGTCCCGATCTGCCCGATGCGGCATTCCTGTCATCGGGCCTCCTGCCTGCCATCGGTCTTGGCGGAATGAGACAGTGACTGCCGAATCCGATCAGATCTTCTCTTCCCGCCCTGATCAGCGCCTCTTTCACCAGATTGTAATTCTTTGGATCTCTGTACTGGATCAGCGCCCGCTGCATATCCTTCTCATGGGGATCCTTCGGCACATAGACAGGCTTCATGGTCCGCGGATCCAGCCCCGTATAATACATACAGGTGGACAGGGTGGACGGCGTCGGATAAAAATCCTGCACCTGCTCCGGCATATAGCCCAGATCCCTGATGTATTCCGCCAGCTTCACGGCATCCGCAAGGGTAGACCCGGGATGGGAAGACATAAGATAAGGCACCAGGTACTGGTTCAGTCCGAGACGCTGGTTCATCTGTTGATACTGTCTTGTGAAGTCCACATAGACCTCATGATGCGGTTTTCCCATTTTATCCAGGACAGCATCGCTGACATGCTCCGGCGCCACCTTCAGCTGACCGCTGACATGATACCGGCACAATTCCTTCAGAAAAGTCTTATCCTTATCCGCCAGCAGATAATCAAAGCGGATACCTGAACGGATAAAAACCTTCTTCACCTTCGGAAGGCTGCGCAGCTTTCTGAGCAATGCGATATAATCACTGTGGTCTGCCTGCATCTGCGAACATGGCTTCGGATACAGACACTGTTTATTCGGGCATACGCCCCGTTTCAGCTGATGTTTGCAGGCCGGTTGCCTGAAATTAGCCGTGGGCCCGCCCACATCATGAATATATCCCTTAAAATCCTTCGCCTCCGTCAGAAGCTTCGCCTCACGTAGGATGGAATCATGGCTTCTCGTCTGAATGATCCGCCCCTGATGGA
The DNA here is from genome assembly GCA_016297495.1 of Coprococcus sp. Taxonomy (GTDB): domain Bacteria; phylum Bacillota; class Clostridia; order Lachnospirales; family Lachnospiraceae; genus Coprococcus_A. The sequence continues at coordinate 10,726 of JAEDGN010000028.1, read as the reverse complement.
AGGTCAGGGCACAGAAACTGCAGCCGCCGAAGCACCCCCTGTTGCTGACCAGACTGAACTTGATCTCCTCAACGGCCGGAACACCGCCAAGGGCCCTGTAGGAAGGATGATAATCCCTCATATAAGGCAGATCATAGACATCATCCATCTCCTGCTCACCCAAAGGCATGGCCGGAGGATTCTGAATGATATACATACGGGCGCCGTATTTCTCGATCATTCTTTTTCCTGAGAAAGGATCTGTATTCTGATATTGGATATAAAAACTTTCGGCATATTTGCGCTTGTCCGACGCGATCTCATTGAATTCAGGCAGATAAATGGCTTCCTCATCAAAACCCTGTGCCGTCTTTGACTTGAAAACGGAACCTGCCACCCACGTAATATCAGACACGGCCAGACCGCCGGCCAGCGCGTCGGCCACCTCCACAATGGAACGCTCCCCCATGCCGTACAGCAGAAGATCCGCTGAAGACTCAATGAGCAGAGACCGTTTGATCCTGTCCGACCAGTAATCATAATGTCCCAGACGGCGCAGACTGGCCTCGATACCGCCGATAATCACCGGAATCTTCGGATAGACCCTGCGTATCATATTGCCATAGACAACGGTGGCATAATCCGGTCTTTTTCCGAAGACACCGCCGGGAGTAAAGGCATCCTGATGCCGGCGCTTTTTAGACACTGTATAATGATTGACCATGGAATCCATATTGCCGGCGCTGATGAGAAAGCCCAGCTTTGGCTCGCCCAGAACCGTAATGGAACTGTCATTTTTCCAGTCCGGCTGGGAAATAATGCCTACTTTATAGCCATGGGCCTCCAGTACACGGCTGATGATCGCCGGTCCAAAGGAAGGATGATCCACATAGGCATCCCCGATGACATAGACAAAATCCAGCTGTTCCCAGCCTCTTTTTTCCATGTCTTCCCGACTGATCGGAAGAAAATCCTTTTTCATGCCAAAACCTCTACTTTATCATTGAATATGTCCTCAAAGGACGTAATATAATAATCAGCCAGTGCTTTTTTCTTATCTGTCTGATAATCTGAAAAATCATCCTGTACGGCACAGACCTTCATGCCGGCCGCAAGTCCCGCCTGGATCCCCTCGGGAATATCCTCAAACACCAGACAATTGGCAGGATCAACACCGAGGCGCGCCGCCGCCGTCTGATAGATATAGGGATCCGGTTTGCCCTTGACCACATCCTCACCGGTCAGGATCACTTTAAAATAAGTATCAATGCCATGAGTCTGCAGGGCAGTCATGGCCAGCATCCGCGTATTGCTGGTTCCTACAGCCATGGGAAGCCCTCTCTCTTCAATGGCCTTCAGCCAACTTAAGGCTCCGGCCTTCATCTTAATCTCATAACGGTACTGCTGAAAAGCCAGTTCATTCCACTCCGCCAGCATCTTTTCCGGCGGATCATCAATGCCGATGACCTCCCTGAAATAGTCCGCCGCCTGACGGATACTCAGTCCCGCCAGCTCACGCTGAAGATTCTCCGGCATTTCCTTATGATGCCGCTTCAGATAAATAATATCCACATCCCGCCAGACACCCATGGAATCGATGAGCGTCCCGTCCACATCAAAAATAACCGCCTCTTTCCCTTCAAGAAGCATCTCTATATGATTCATTTTACATTTATCCTTTCGTATCCATATGGTCTGTCAGGGCAGTCAATTGTTCCAGCTCGTCTGTTGTCAATGGCCGGTATTCACCGGGCTGCAGACTTCCATCCAGCTGCAGTGTTCCCATGGACAGCCGCTTTAAAGCCACGACCTTCTTCCCGACAGCCTCGAACATCCGCTTGATCTGGTGGAATTTACCTTCGTAGATGATAACTTCCACCTCCGATTCAGGCCCCGCAGACAGAATCTTCAGCTCAGCCGGCAGCGCCGTCCACTCCTCATCCATCTTCAGTCCCTCGGCAAAAAGCTTCACATCCTCATCGGTGACACAGCCCTCCACAAGGGCTCTGTAAAGCTTGGATACATGCTTCTTCGGAGACAGCAGCTGATGGGCCAGTTCTCCGTCATTGGTGATCAGAAGCAGTCCTTCCGTATCCTTGTCCAGCCGCCCTACAGGAAACAGATCTTTGCGCTCCTTATCTGTGATCAGATCAAGCACTGTCTTCTGCCGTTTATCATTGGTGGCTGTAATGACGCCCGAAGGCTTATTCAGCATATAATAAACATGGGTCTGATAGACCACATCCCGGCCGCCGCACTGCAGCCGGTCCTTCTCAATATCCACTTTATACTCAGGGCGCCGGATGACCTCACCATTGACAGTCACCAGTCCCTTCCTGATCATATTTTTAACCTCGGTCCTGGTACCCACTGCCATATCGGCCAGATATTTATCCAGTCTAAAGCTTGTCTTCATCCTACTCCTCCTGATGACCGTTCACAGGCATCTGCCTGACAGCCCGTTCTTCCCGGCTGCCGGACGCTATACAAGACGCCAGCCTGACGGATATTTATTCTTCATGGTACCGTTGGAGATCTTGCCCCATCCAAGAGGGAACCCATCCACACAGACCAGATACCAGCCGTTCTTCAGAGACGCATCCGCCGATAATGTCTCACATTTCAGATATTTAATGACCTCCGCACTGTCTGCACCATAGGAAATGACCCTGTCACAGACATCCGCCGTCAATCCTCTGGCAAAGGCACCACTCGGCTCGAAACGTTTCTTCTTGATCTCGCCCAGGAACCATCCGCTGCGCATGATATGCAGTCCTTTCAGCTCCGGCATGATCTCCGGCACATACTGGACATAGCCGTTCTGAAGAAGGAGCCGTTCCTTTTTAAACGGGAATTGGATCCCTTCTGCCTCCAGAAACTGATAAAAAATATCAAGATCAGCTGACGGGCGTCCGCCCATGGCTGAAGATGGTGCATAGGCTGTGTGACCATCAGCCTCTCCTCCATCACGGCAGAGCATGGCTGCAAAATGCCCCTCCCCTTCCAGATGATGGGGCCAGAGACGCAGTGTATGGACAAGCTCCGGATTGCCGTCGGCCCATTCCGGATGTCCCCTGTCAATGCAGTGACAACCACACAGATCTCTGTCATCATCAATGGCCATGAGATGGAAATCCGGATGCTCCTCCAAAAACCATGCGATACTGCCCTCATCCTCCTCAGGAGAAAAGGTACAGGTGGAGTAGATCAACCTTCCGCCCGGCCGTACCATCTTCGCACCGTAGGTCAGGATCTCCTTCTGAAGCTTATGGTACTCTTCCGGTCCCATACGCATCCAGCTCTCCGTCATGGACGGCTCCTTGTGGAACATACCCTCACCGGAGCAGGGTGCATCGATCAGTACTTTATCAAAAAACTCCGGAAAATATCTGGACAGCTTCTCCGGATATTCACTGACCACGATACTGTTGGTAATGCCAAAGCCTTCCAGATTGCGAAGCAATGCCTTGGCTCTGGAACGGCTGATATCATTGGACACCAGCAGCCCCTCTCCCTGCAGGGCCGCCCCGATGGCCGTACTCTTGCCGCCGGGAGCTGCACACATATCAAGGATCCTCTCACCAGGCTGTGCATTCACAAGCTTCGCCGGCAGCATGGCACTGGCCTCCTGAATATAGTAAAGTCCTCCATGATAAAAAGGATGCTTGGAAAACTGCTTCTTATTCTCAAGATAAAATCCCGTCTCATTCCACGGCACCTGCTTCAGTGAAATACCCATCCTGTCCAGCAGTGCCTGTGGATCCGTCTTTAATGTATTGATTCTCAGCCCATTGTGAAATGGCTGATCATAGCTTTTTACAAATGCATCATACTCATCCCCAAGCATACGCTGCATTCTCTCCTCAAATCGTTCCGGAAACTGTATCATGTCAAACCTCCATTTGTAACAGTTCAGCCTTCAATCTTATCTTCCAGCAGATTGCTTCCGTCTGCCGCTGTTGTTGCCAGCTGGTCGCAGCGCTCATTCTGTGGATGGCCGTCATGGCCCTTCACCCATACAAACCGCACCTGATGCGGCGCTTTTGCCTTCAAAAGCCGCTGCCACAGATCCACATTCTTCACCGGTTCATTCCTGCCCCGCTTCCAGCCCTTGCGGATCCAGCTGTCCACCCAGTGCTGATTGAAGGCATCCACCACATATTTTGAATCGGAATAAAGTGTCACATCACAGGGTCGGTTCAGCGCCTCCAGTGCTGCGATCACCCCCATGAGCTCCATCCGATTATTGGTGGTCTTCCTGTATCCCGCCGACAGCTCCTTCACATGGAGCTGTCCCTTTGTATCAATATATTCAAGAACAGCGCCGTAGCCGCCGGGTCCCGGGTTACCGCGGGCTGCGCCGTCCGTATAGATCGTTACATTCATATAAGGCTCCTTCTAACGTCATATAATCAATTAAGTTTAACATAAAAAGGGGATATTTCCAATGGTTTTTGGAAATATCCCCTTGCAAGTGCTAAAACTTCGGCACTAATTATTTCTGTTTTTCTTCCACCATACAATCACTGCCGCTGTCAATACTCCCGCCAGCACCCCTGAAAAGTCGATCCATACATCTGTCACCTGTGATGATCTGCCATCAGAAAACAGCTGCAGGGTTTCATCCGTAAGTGCCGTCAGCAGTCCTCCCAGCAAAGGCCATCCCATATATCGGGTTACTCTATCCGTATATCCCCGCAGCACCAGCAGCAACAAAACACCTTCTACCGCAAATTCTGTGAAATGGGCCAGTTTGCGCAGCAGGTGCTCCGTCAGAAAACTGCTCTCTCCCAGATAACGTTCGAGCACTGCCAGCAGCCCCAGGCTTCTGGACGAAGACAATTCAGAATTCTCCATGGAATTATGAAAAATAAAAAGTATCCATGCCAGAAGAAATATTGCCGTTATCATTCTATATAGTAATTGATGATTGTTTTTATTGTCCATATTCTTAAAATTCCTTACATTTTACTTTTTTATCCGAACTCCTTGACATCTGACTTTCCTACCTATATAATAAAAGTGAAGTTAAGTTTCACATATCAAGAAGGAGCATACATTATGAATTTTGGAGAGAAGGTAAAAAAACTCCGGACCGAAAAGGGCTGGTCACAGGCAGAGCTTGGAAGAAGAATCGGCAAAACACAGCGCACCATCGTTGGTTATGAGACGGGTGCATCCTACCCAAGGAAACGGGAAGTATATTCCCAGCTGGCAGGACTTTTCGATGTGGATGTCAATTATCTTCTGACAGAGAATGAAGAATTTATGACGGAGGTTGGCCATCAGTTTGGCCGCCGCGGTCAGCTGCAGGCGGAATCCATCCTTTCCCAGACCAGGGAGCTCTTTGCCGGCGGTTCTCTCTCCGAAACAGACCAGATTGCATTCCTGACAGAGATGCAGCAGATATTTCTGGACTCCAAGAGGATCGCGAAGGATAAGTATACACCTAAAAAGTACAAAGCGAATGCTCATGACAATGGCGAAGACTGATGGATCCACAGAAGAAAGCCGGTGACTTTTATGACTTACATAACTACTTTTGAGGATGCTCAGAAGCTATACAGGAAATACGGTACACGCAGCCCGTTCGAGATTATCGACGCTGCGCCCAATATGAAGCTCTGGATGTCAGAAGCCTATCCGGCCGACGGTCTGAAGGGCTTTGCCACCATTCAGAATAAAACCAGATATGTGGTGGTCAACAGTTTTCTCCAAAGGGAGGAACAGCGCATTGTTGCCGCCCATGAAATCGGACATATCATCCGTCATGAAGTCCAGCTTCGGATCCAGCCGATGCAGGACTTTGATGTCTATGCCGCAACCGGCAAGCTGGAACGCGAGGCCAATTTCTTCGCCGCCGATCTGCTCATTGACGATGAGGAAGCTCTGGATGAGATTCATTCATGCGGCGCAGATTTCTTCAGCGTTGCGCAGAAGCTCTGTATTCCTGCACCTTTCTTCGCATTTAAGCTTTACAGTCTCGTTGAACGGGGCAATCCCATGCGGATGCCGGTGGATCTTAACAACGATTTTCTGGCAGGCCGGAGATAAAATCACAGCATATTTTCCGGCCTGCTTACTCTCTTACTCCATCCAAGACTCTTCGCCCATTCCAGGCTGCCGCTGTCATCATAATCCCCATTAATCCCCTTCAAAAAACGAACATATCCGTCAATGCCGCTCACATCTTCAAGTAGGGGAGTCCATCAGCAAAGAGACAGACCGGCTTATATTTTGTAAGTATACTGATTAGCGCCTTATCAATATCATCCTTCGTAAGGAGTCCTTTTTCCACAAGATCCGCACATCCTGTGCTTCCGGTGATCCTGACCATCCAGCCATCGCCGTAATCATATTCGTAATACAATGTATCTGTACAGGCAGGCGTATAAGGCTGCTCCCACGGCTCGTCCCGGCCACTTTCCAAAATCTGCTGAATATCGTCTATCAGATCATCATCCATGAAGGTTTCATAGGTATCGCAAATCTCCTCAAATTCTGCCAGTTTATCATTGACCCTCCTGTCTCGGAAAACAAGGACTTCTTCTATGGTCAGTCTCTCCAGGATCTGATATGGAGCGCCTTCAAATAGCAGGCTGATGGCTCTCACAGGTGCCTCATCAAAGGGAACGACAACTTTTCGTACAATACCGGCTTTTCTTTCTTCATCAGTTTTTTTACTTATTTTGCCCGTCTTTTTTGCCGCAGCCATGTACATGAATTCTCCGCCGCCATATCCTTCCCCATACATCAACTCAATATACGGCGCATACATTTTCATCCGGGCAACGTCCATTTTACTCTGAAGGATTCCCTCTCCATGATTGAGAGACATATAGGGACCGGTATATTTTTTCTTTAACCAGGTTTTAAAACTTCCATCCTCATAATCATCCGCCCAGTATCTGTCCTCATCGGCTATCTCCGGAGACTGAAATAATACACCAACCAGACTGCTCCATTTACCCGCATTGTCCCCTGTCATCTTAAGAAATGCTTCATCTGATAACCGGAAATGGTGCAGGTGGCAATTCTGCCAGCCAAATAATCTCTGAATTACATAATGTAATGCATACAGCGGCAGATCGCCCGGAACCGCAATATCACGACTGATGGTATCACCGTGTTTCACGTTGCCATAGGACTGAAGCACTCTTGTCCTTTCGGCCTGCTCCTGCTGGATATGTGCCTTTACACGTTCCTCTTCAGCTCCGCCAAATCGAATCAGATCTCCCCTTCTCACCAGTTCCAGATGTAAACGGTATATATCCTGTCCTCCGGTCTCTTCTCTTCCAATTCCCTATTCTCCCTGTCATTACAAATAACATACAACGTTAAATTTGACATAACTGCTGTCTATGGCAAAAGAATAGGATTGTATCAGACATGTGTCAACCTAATGTTTTTCATTAATATCACCACCTGCCTTTTTCTCTGTTTTCCAAGTAATCCTCTCTACATCAAATCTAGTGCAGAGCGAATCAGAGACGCATGATCGAAAAACGTTGTATCTTTCGCTTAGTGAGAATGCAATCATTCCGGCTTGTTGAACAGAATAGAATCATGTTGTAATTATAAAAAGATTTTTAAAAGCTCATCATTCATGAAAGCATCATAGGTATCGCAAATCTCTTCATACTCTGCCTTTTTTTATTTATTTCCTTGTCGCAGAAGGATTAACTTTGTGTAAATCTCATTTGTTGGTAATGTTGCCGTCCCCCAAATATAACGCATATGCAGCCAGTGTGAATCCGTCATCAAATAGATTTTGTTCTGCGTCCTGATTGATCATATTTCTAAATTCTCTGTCACTGAGTTCCATTATCTCCAATATACCTTCATAAACATCTTTTTGTAAATAGTCGTCGATTTCTACGAGATATACGTCTACACAGGAACTTGTTAAACCGCTATCCGGATAAATCTGTCCTAATAGTATCGGAGGCTGCGATATTGTTGCCTTCAGTTCTTCTTTAAGCTCTTTTTCTGCGTTTTCCTTGGAGAAAATCCCCATCTCACCGAATCCACGAGGAAAGCTAATCTGTATTTTTCTAGAAGCATGTCTGTATTGCTTCAGAAGAACAAAATTACTGTTATGCTTCGTAACCATAACAACACCATTACCTGCTGTTGGAATGATTCTTTCATAAGGGAAATATCCTCCATTACTGTCAATGATCGGGTCTACACACATCATATTAAATCTACTTTTATAAACAATTCCGAAATGATAATTATAAAGTTCTTCAAGTTTTAATAAATTCTTTAAAATAGCTGAATCTGTTGTATCGGCAATAGGATAAATCTTTGATATTTTAAACAGTGCTGAATAATTCTTCTCTTTCTTCGTATTTTCGTATTTCCTGATTGCATCGGATTTTATGCAATCGATCATTATTCCTTCACTTAGCTCTTCTTTGTTTTCTATATTATCTTTACAATCATTAATGTACGTTTTTGCCTTTCTGAATAAAATATGGAATCCATCTTTTGTCAATCGTCCTATACCTCCAAGTGCTTCAGACAAGGACATTAATCCTGAAAATCTATTTGAAAGAAAAGTGGTAATTTCCTCTGCAAAAATCAAAAAAAAGATCGTTTCAACAATATTCCTTATTGTTATATCTATTTCTACAGAATTATCCACGACACTTTGCAGGAATTGAAAAGAAAATTCCAGCATACAGGCAACAAATATATAAAAAGCAGAAAGTCCTATCTTTTTTCCTATTGATTTCATCACACACTTTACATGATTTTTTCTTTGAGTTTGTATGTTATATTCATATCTCTGAATACTCCTGCGCTCAACAGCCTTTTCTTCTCCACTATATTCAGTTATTCGTACAGCCTTGGCAAAATCCGGCACTGCTTTAATATTGCTAAAGCCATCAAAGGCATTTGTTTCTCCTGTCAGAAATCTATTATCCAAATCACCCAAACCCCAATACTGATCGAGCCTGCAAAAGAAATCCGATTCAAATGTAACTCTTTCATCACATCCGGCAGCCAGTTCACCAATATTATAATGCTTTGAAATATTACATATACTTATCTCACAAGCATAATTATAAACAAGATTTATAATTGCTTCTGCGTATTGAAAAACTTTTTTATCACATGATGATTGCTTATCATATATATTTTTTATTTCATGTATGTACACAGATCTATTATCACATCCAAGACATTTTAATCCTTTTATTATATCCGCTGCTGCATCCCATAATCCGTCAATACCATTACTTTTAAATTCAAGGACAACATCCAAAATATTATGAAATTTTAAATCTTTATATTCACTGGTATCTCTTGGTGGAATATATATGGAATGCATGGCACTCAATCTTAAAACGGTTTTAATCAACCAATATAGCTCTTTCAAAATCTCTTTGCAGTCATCCAAACTTAGTGCTGTATTGCAAAGTTCATGATCTTTATCGGCATTAACTTCAATAAACAGTTCTTTAATATCCTCATCACTCCTGATGCCTGTAATATATCCGTTTATTTCTGACAGATCCGAGTAGATCAGGCTTCGTTTTATCAATGCTAACAACCGCTTCTGAGTAGATTTCAAAGGCCATCCTGAGTAAATAAATTCCTTATCATAATCAAATGAATTGATGAGATATTGTGCAATGGTCCGGATTTCTTCGTATTGAGAAATTCGTATAGCACCATTTTTAAAGAGCTTTATAATATTATCATAATATTGAGGAACATCCAACAGACTGAAAAATCCTCTTGAGTCAACAAGCTGATTATACGTTAGAACCACAACATTACCATTACACACTATTTCATTGTAAAGTGCTTTCTGGCCTATCTCTATTTCTTGATCAGTTTTTCTGACAGAATCCAGTTCAAATAAATAAACAAACTTTGGCATAATTATTCCTCCCTATATAGTCAAGTCTTTTTTCCCTATTTTTCAAGGAATTTTCAGTTACATATCTCAGATAAATGAGCCAAAGTCATGGATATTTCTCTGCATCGGGTGCCAAACATAGTGGTTTCGGGTATACGAAATAAAACGTCATTGTTTTTCGCTTTACATGGCCTTGTGTATACCCTTCCCTCTATGGCCGTCAACCTCCCATGTCTAACAGGATCTTTGTCCCAACTTCCTTCGTTTGGCATATCCATAACCAGGGTGTCAGCTCAGCTCCAATACAGGGTCATGCCCCACGGATAATATTCCTGCCGACTACTGGCTCATTCTTTGTTTGTATTACTGACTTTGCTCCAACAACAGCACCTTACGGTGGACGTTTTCCTGTTGTTTTCTGCTCTATATTGCCCTGACGGGCACAATCCAGCTTAACCTCTTGATTACTCTCTATCGTGGCTGGAATCAGGTGTCAAGGGTTTACACGAAGCGGCACGGCGTGCCCTTGACACCTGACTCCAGCCGCAATATCCTACGTCGGAGGTTCAGCGTTTATGCAGCCTGCGGTAACTGCTTCTGTGGTCTTTTGATGTCATTCAGCATCTTTCCGGCGTCATAGTCAACTCCTGTTGTCAGGATCTTATATGCCACTCTCAGAAACTTACACGCCACAGCCACCAGCGACTGTTTTTTCTTCAAAGGATTCTCCGGCCGGTGCGTATAGTAATCATGCAGTTCCCTAAACTCTTCGTTCTTACCCACCAGCGATAATGCTGCTTCAAACAGCAGGTATCTCAGCCTCTTCCGGCCACGTCTGCTTATACGGGTTTCGCCCTGATGTTTTCCGGAACT
>JAEDGN010000027.1 GCA_016297495.1 Coprococcus sp. | reverse complement strand
TGTGGTTCTGTGAAGGCAGATGTGTGAATTTAATGTGCAGTTTTGAAGGTACATCGATAGATGATATGAATAAGAAGAATGCTTTTAAGTGTGGATTTGAAGGCATTCTTCTTTTTTTTGATGCTGTGATAGTTAAATGATAAAATTATCAATGATTTCTCTTGACTTTGAACCTGCTTCAGGGTGTTTAATGAAGACAATTTATTAAAAACGACGAGAAGGAGCAGGATAAAATAGGCAGTTAAGTGTTTGGGCAGGTGTCTTTTTATTAGCAGCCGTGATGATGGCACTGGAGTTCTGGAACAGGAAGAGAATGGAAAGGAAACAGCGGGAGAAATTGAGAAATGCATACGGATGTGCAAGAGAACAAAAAAATTTGGAACCAGAGAGGCTGAAAGAGATTCGTATCTATTATGACCTGAGAAAAGAAGCGCATCCGGACGAGGACTGGGTAGACGAAGTGACATGGCAGGATCTGGATATGGACCGGATTTTTGAAACGATCAATCATACAGTATCTTTTGCGGGGGAACAGCTGTTGTACAGTGAGCTTCATCATCTTTCAAAATGCGATGCGGAACAAAAAAACAGGGATCAGATGATGCAATTCTTTGACAGTCATCCGGAGGCAAGGGAGAAGGCCTGGGGCTATCTGCTGCCGCTGAAGAAGGAAACGGTCAATTATTATATTCCTGAATACATGTCATTGCTGGAGATGCAGCGATTTCCTCTGCTGAAGTTCTGCCTGGGGCTGCTGATATCGCTGTTGACTCTGACGGCGGCGGCATTGCTGATGAGGCATCCCCTGGTCATTGGCGCTGCTGCAGCAAATCTCCTTGTGAATATTGTTGTTTATGCCTTTGGGAAGATGCGGTATGAGGTATTTCTGTCATCCATGGGCAGTTTGATTCAGATTGTGCGGACGGCGAAGGCAATTTTAGAAATGCAGAATGAAACGGGAAAAGATGGCGATGTTTCCATGATGGATGATAGTGATATTCAGGATATTTCGGACAGGCTTAAAGGTCTGGAGAAGGTTTCACGTATGGTGGCGAATATGGAGCGAAAGAAATATGCCGGTATGACCGGGGATATTTTTGCACTGGTGTCGGATTATTTGATCGGTGCGTTGATGTGGGATTTTATTACCTATGATAGAATCGCCCGTCTGATGAAAAACAGGCAGGATGATCTGATGTTCCTTTTCCGGTTTGCGGGTGAAGTGGATATGTGTCTTGCTGTTGCTTCATGGCGCAGAAGTCTGGGAAATTATTGTATGCCGGAATTTGACTGTGATCACTTTATTATGGAAGAAATAAGGCATCCTCTGATGAATCAGGCGGTGGGAAATAGTCTGGAAATGCGTAAAAACATTCTGATTACCGGATCCAATGCGTCTGGAAAATCAACTTTTATCAAGGCTGCAGCTTCCAATCTGATTCTCGGACAGACGATACATACCTGTACGGCGAAAAGATGGTGATGCCAAGAATGTCGGTGCTTACATCTATGGCTGTCCGGGATGATATTCTGACTGGTGAGAGTTATTATGTGAAGGAAATACGATATCTTGGCAGAATGGTGGAAAGAAGCGGCTGCAGTAAGCCGGTTTTCTTTGGCATTGATGAAATTTTACGGGGAACCAATACCATGGAAAGGCTGGCAGCCTCCATTGCTATTTTGAGATATTTTAAAGAAAAAGGGAGTCTTGTGATGGTGGCTTCCCATGATCTTGAATTGGCCCGTGAGCTGGATGGAGACTATGAAAATTATTATTTTTGTGATACAGTAAAAGATGAGGACGTTGTATTTGATTACCGGCTGCGCAAAGGTATATGCAGTTCGCAAAATGCCATTCGTTTGCTGATTTCTATGGGATTTCCGGAGACAATTACGAACGCAGCAAAAGAGAGGTGCAGTTAGATGCGTATTAGCGAAGTGGCGAAGCTGATAGGCCTTGCTGACAGTAATATTCGATTTTATGAAAAAAAGGGGCTTCTGACTCCGGCCAGAAAGGCAGAAAGCGGTTATCGCGATTATTCCGAGGAGGATGTCAGAAGACTGAAGCTGATTTTATTGTACAGAAAAATGGATTTTTCCATCGAGAATATTGAAATGCTTCTTAAGGGAAATGTATCTGTGAAAGATGCTTTTCAAAAGCAGGAGGAGGAATTGGCTGCACGCATGGAGATGCTGCAGGGAGCCCTTGATCTTTGCCGGATGCTTCATTGTGAAGAGAGTATGGATGATATAGATGTGGATGAATATCTGAATTATGTCCGCGAAGAGGAGAAAAAAGGCAGACAGTTTGGCAGTGTGGAGCTGTGGCTGGATGATATGGCGCAATATACATGGCTGACTTTTGCAAAAAACAATCCAATTTATGGGATGCTGGCTATTCATCCGAGATTGGGAAGGGCATTTTCCCTTCTTCTTCCTCTGCTGCTTTTTTCGATACCTGTTATCAGTCTTGTGGAGAACCATGTGAACGGCGAACCGACAACACCGGGTCTTGTGATATTCTGGGGGATTATTCTGCTGATCTATATTCTGGGCTTTATACAGTTCAGGGCCACTCGGTATAAAGAGTCATTGGCAGAGGAATTACATGAAAATACTTGAAATTTCCAAAAGAGAGGCCTATAATATCTGATGAAACGGTCTGCTGATACAGGCCGATATTTTGTGCCATTTTTAGGGAAAGAGTGAGTGTGAATGAATAAGTCTTATGAGATTGATATGTGTCATGGCCCGCTTTTAGGGAAAATTCTTATATTTTCAATTCCGCTGATGCTGTCAGGTATCCTGCAGCTTTTATTCAATGCGGCGGATACGATTGTCGTCGGGCGTTTTGCAGGCAGCACAGCACTGGCAGCGGTGGGATCTACAGGATCTCTGATTAATCTGCTGGTGAATTTGTTTATTGGTTTTTCAGTGGGAGCCAATGTATTAGTGGCCCGTTTTCATGGTGCCGGCAGAGATGATGAGGTCAGCGAGACCGTACATACGGCTATTACCCTCAGTATCATCAGCGGCTTTTTTTTACTGATCCTGGGGATAACGGTTACAAGAACGATCTTAATATGGATGGGAACACCGGATGATGTGCTGGATCAGGCCAGTCTGTATTTGAAAATATATTTTCTGGGAATGCCGATGATGCTGTTATATAATTTTGGAAGTTCTATTTTACGTGCAATGGGAGATACCAGACGTCCTTTATTTTACCTGATTATCGCCGGTATTATTAATGTTATCCTGAACCTTATTTTTGTCATTGGATTTCATCTGGGGGTAGCCGGGGTGGCCATTGCAACGGTGACATCCCAGACAATTTCCGCAATATTGATTATCAGGTGCCTGATCAGAATGGAGGGTTGCTGTCATCTGGACATTCACAGACTGCATCTGACTGGAAACAAGATGAAACAGATTATGCAGATCGGATTGCCTGCCGGCCTGCAGGGATGTGTTTTTTCATTGTCTAATGTACTGATACAGTCTTCTATTAATTCCTTTGGCTCCACGGCCATGGCAGGCAATACGGCATCCATGAATATTGAGAATTTTATCTATATATCCATGAATACCTTTCAACAAACAGCCATGAGTTTTACAAGCCAGAATTATGGTGCGGGAGAAGAGAAAAGAATCCACAGAGTACTGTTCATCTGTCTTGGGCTGGTGGTCACAGTGGGAATGGTCATGGGAATGTTTGCCTGGCTGGCAGGGGATTTCCTGCTGTCCGTATATTCCTCTGACTCTCATGTGGCGGCCTATGGATTACAGCGAATGTCAGTAATCTGTACAACCTATTTCCTATGCGGTATTATGGATACCGTTGTAGGTGCATTAAGGGGTATCGGCTATTCTCTTATGCCGATGATCGTGTCCCTGATCGGAGCATGCGGTCTCAGAATCATCTGGATATTCACCATTTTCCAGTGGCATCGCAGCCTTTGGATGCTTTATATCTCTTATCCGGTTACCTGGTTTGTTACTGCAGTTACCCATATCATCTGCTTTATATTGGTAAGACGAAAACAGTTACAGAAGAACTATTGAGTTTTTTTGACTTCCCGGCATATATCTATATGCAGTTTTTTCATCTTTTTATAAAGCAGGCTGCGTTCTATTCCAAGATCAGCGGCCGTCTGTGTAACATTGTTATCATGATGGTTTAATGCTTCGGTAATGAGAGCAGCTTCATAATTCTGCATGAGAAGATGCAGCTTTCTATCACCTGTTGCTTCTGAGAGACTGAGATATTCCGGCGATGAGGCAATTTTGGACGGCAGGTCAGTCAGATTAATAATACCGATTTCTGTATCACATGAGGCATAGGCGCTGGCAATGACATTTTGGAGTTCCCGGACATTGCCGGGCCAGCTGTATTTCAGCAGACATTTATTGACTGCAGGGGACAGGCTGATGGCGGTTTTGTACTTGCGGTTCAGTTCGTCCAGATAATTGTTGGCATAGAGAAGAATATCGTCCTGATGTTCTCTCAGTGGAAGCGTTTCCATATTGATGACTGCCAGACGATAATAGAGATCTGAGCGGAAAGTACCATTCTGCATCATTTCCTGCAGATTCTGGCGTGTGGCAGAAATGACACGGACATCAATGGGAACAGGGCGGGAAGCTCCGATGGGTTCGACCTCTTTTTCCTGCAGAACACGCAGGAGCTTCACCTGCATGGGCAGCGGAAGGTCCCCGATTTCATCCAGGAAGATGGTGCCGTTGTTGGCCAGCTGAAATTTGCCGATTCTTCCGCCTTTTCGCGCGCCTGTGAACGCACCATCCTCATATCCGAATAATTCAGCTTCAATCAGATCATGGGGAATAGCGCCGCAGTTGATGCAGATCAAAGGATTATCTCTTCGCGGGCTTTCCAGATGGATGGCCTTGGCAATGAGCTCTTTACCTGTACCTGTTTCACCGGTGATCAGCACGGGAAAATCTGTTCTTGCAACCTTCATACCGCGCATGCGCAATTCATTCATCCCTGGATGATTACCGATGAGATTGCCGAAATTACCGGCGGTATCAAGATCCTTTTGATATTCCAGTTTATAAAACTCCAATTCGGCTTTCATGACCTTTTCCGCTATATCCAATGCCCGTTCTTTGAATTTGACCTGGGCCATGGCTCCGATCAGTTCATCAGTTTCGTTAAATACGCAGAAACGGTTGGCAATGGCGTAGGTCTTCTGATCTTCGCGGGTATCATCGGATGTATAGGGCTGAAAATAGATACCGCCGTTGTTATCTCCTTCATGACGGCTTTTCAGAACATCATACATGGATGTGGTGGTGATAATATTCCCAATGGGCTGGCCAATGATATCATCACGTTCTCTGCCAAGAAAACTGCAGTACTGTTCATTCATATCCAGAATGATTCCATTTTCATCAATGATAACAAAACCATCCTCGGATTTTTCAAGTAATTTGTCAAAAAAAAGTTTATATAGGTGATCTGAAGACATTGTATACACTCCCTGTTTCAGTTGCAGTTGAAGGATTTAGTCTGCTGATGATTATTATTTTAGCATAAATATGGAATATCAACAATCCTTGATTAAATGAAAAGTGGAAAAAATGACACAAATTAGAAAGAAATAGACAGTATATAAATAGAAAAGCCTTAAATTCAGGCTTTTTGCTTGTTAAAAAGTTGGCATACAATTTGCTGATATTTATAACATGGATGTTTTTTCAACGTTGCTTCATAGCAGGCAGTGAGGAAGGACAGGTTGATAGAAGGGGGTTATGTTTTATGAATTTTGGTATTCTCGTTTTACTGATTGCCATTATACTCTTTGCCTTACTGGCATTTAAGCAGCTGAGTGCATTGATTCTGGCACCATTGGTAACAATTTTTGTTGTTGTCTGTTCAGGACTGCCGGTACTGGACAGCCTGAAGGATATGTTCATGCCCGCGGCGGCCAATTATGTATCCAGTTATTTCCTGGTGTTCTTTGTAGGAGCTCTGTTTGGCGCTGTTTACCAGTTTACGGGAGCTGCTGAGTCCATCGCACGGTTTATTGGCGGGTTGTGCCATGGCAAGTTTGTCGCACCGATTATTATGATTATTACCGGTATTCTGACATTTGGCGGTGTCAGTGGTTTCGTTGTCTTCTTTGTTATTTATCCAATTGCCTTGAATCTTTTTAAAGAAGCCAATCTGACCAGGAGACTGATACCTGCGGCCATATCAGCCGGCTGCTGGACATGGTCCATGACAGCACCGGGGTCACCGTCCATTCAGAATGTCATAGCCATGGATAGTCTGGGAACACCATCTACGGCTGCATTTCTTCCGTCTCTGATTGTTTCTGTGATTGAATTTGCGATGATATTTATCTGGCTGGAGTACCGTGGCCGTAAATTCACGAAAAACGGTTATTATTTCCATGATACCCGTCTGAAAACACAGCTGACGGAAGAGGATCTGAATACAGAAGGCCGTAAGGATCTTCCGCACTGGATCATTGCTTTTATTCCGATCATTACCATTCTGATTCTGTTCAATGTTGTTGACTGGAAGGTTGAAGCGGCTGTTTTTGCCGGTGTAGTTCTTGCCACTGTTCTTATGTTCAGATATGTAAAGGGTGGTATCAATGAATGGATCAAGGTATTTAACAAAGGTGCTGCAGACTCCGGTGTTGCTATTCTGAATACGGCCATTGTTGTCGGTTTTGGCGGTGTTGTAAAAGGTACACAGGGATTTACAGATCTTGTTGAGATGCTCAAGGGCTTTGATATGTCTCCATTGTTATTTGTCATGATTACTGTTGCCATCTGTGCAGGTGCCTGTGGTTCGGCATCAGGCGGTATGGGTGTTGCTTTCAATGCTCTGACGGATACATATTTAAGTCTCGGCGCAAAACTGCCATATGTTCACCGTATTGCAGCCATTGCAGCAGGTACACTGGATACATTACCGCATCAGGGCGCTCAGATTACATTGCTCGGAATCTGTAAGCTGACACATAAAGAGGCATATTTTGATATTGCCATTACACAGATCGTGATTCCGTTTATCACCTGTGGTATCTTTATTTTACTGGCACAGATGGGATTATAGTGGATCGCAGATGTATGTGATATGAATACATAGAATAAAATAGTTAATAGGGCTGTCGGGAAATAGATAGTTCTACACAGGGGCAGGTGTGATTCGTGCGGATCACACCTGCCTCAAAAAATTCTTGACAGTTATCTCAGTATTTCGTATGATATAATTATATAGCATGCAAACTATTAATCAAGCGAAATGTGGTGAGTAATATTAAAATACTGGTTATTTTAAAACAAATTCCTGATAGTTGTGAGAAAGATTTTTATCAGGATACGGGTTGTCTGAACGACAGTGATATCAATGTGATAACTGAAGCCCTTGATTTGCGTGACAGTCTTGGTGGTACCGTTACTGTGATGGCTATTGGACCGACAGAGAGCCTGTCGATTCTTAAGGAAGCCTTTACCTATGGTATTGATCATGGGATTTTGCTGGATGATGACAGCTGGCATGATACGGATATCCGTGGTGCCGGAAGAGTTGCTGCAGCAGCGGCAGTCTATACAGGTCCTTATGACCTCATAATGTTTGGACGACAGGCCATTGATGGCGATAGTATTCATATGGCGGCCATGACGGCCGGTTATCTCGGCATGCCTCTTCTGCCGTACAGTAATGGGTTATTTGTGATGAATCATCAAATACAGGCGGAATGCATAGGAGATGATCAGAATGAACAAATATCTGCAGATCTTCCTGCAGTTGTTTTGTCCGTTAGTAAAAGAAATGGGAGGTATCCTTCAGTTCAGGATATTCTCAAGACTTATAATGGCACATTTAAAGTTCGTGTTATCGATGGTTGTGAACTGGTACTGGCCAATCAGAAGAAAATGGTTTGCCGACACCGTACCTACATACCGGATATTTCAACACAGCACAAGCAGATCATTTTCAAAGAACAGGATGAGACTGTGCTGGCCGGTTGTCTTGAGACCGTTTTATGTCAGCTTGGCTATTGATGACATATGAAGGAGAGGAAGAACGTTATGCAGAATTTTGGTTTAAAGGGCGGGATTATTGTCGTCGGAAAAATACTGGATAAAAAAATTGCGCCTTTGACATTGGAGATACTTGGTGCCGGATTGACACTTGGAAAGGAAATGGGATGTTCCGTTTCTGTTATTCTCTCAGAAAGTGTATGCAGCAGCGATCTGGCATCGCTGCAGTGCTTCGGAGCCGATGAGATCATTTGCCTTGAACATCCAAAACTTCGTAATGGCTGTGAACAGTATCATCTTGAAGCTCTCCGTAGCTGTCTTGTGCAAAAAGAGCCGGATGTTATTCTGGTGGGTGCTGACAGTTCCGGAAGAGTTTTGGCTTCACAGCTGGCATTTGAACTGGACACAGAGATTGTGACTGATGCCTACAGCCTGTATTACAATCGAACTTTGGATACAGTTATTATCCGGCGACCTGCACCTGATGGTAAAAGGATGAACGAATTCAGAATAGAGACCAGTCCGATAATGGCATCATTTCGTCAGGGAATCTGCCAGAAAGCTGTTTCACAGCAGATAACATCAGGCAATCTTTGTAAGATTTATATGGATTGTCTCGATCATAGCAGTGCAGAAAAACAGATTCAATACAAATCCATAATCAAAGAACATCAGAATGACAGACGGATAGAAGATGCATCGATTATTATTTCCGGAGGCCGGGGTATAAAAGGTGAAGAAGGATTCGCACTTCTTGAACTGCTGGCTGAAAAACTGGGCGGACAGACGGGATGCACAAGACCCTGTGTGGATGCCGGATGGATGCCGCTGTCCCGACAGATCGGGCAGTCAGGAAAAACTGTTCATCCAAAGCTTTATATAGCCTGCGGCATTTCCGGTGCTGTTCAGCATATGGCCGGTGTTCAGGCGGAGACTTTAATTGCAGTCAACAGCAATCCCGATGCAGCCATATTCAGGTATTGTGATTATGGTTTTGTAGGAGATGCGGTCAAGATCATTGAAAAAATATTGTAATAAACTTCCCCCTGAAAACATGTTTATCGCAAATTGTTTTCAGGGGGAAGTTCAGGATAAGAATGACTTATCAGATTATTCAAGTCCCATTAATTCATCCTTAAATATACGTTCATCCATCAGTTTCGGTTCTCCATCCATTTTAGGAATAAATCCCATATGATCAATAATCTGTGTCTGGATGTCGATACCAGGAGCCACTTCTGTCAGATAGACACCATCTTTACGCAGTTCGAATACAGCACGTTCAGTGATATACATCACTGGCTGACCGACTTCGTTGGCATATTTACCACTAAAAGTAATCTGTTCAACATTTTTGATGAATTTGTTTTCGCGTCCCTCCTGAAGGATGGTCAGCCTGCCGTCACCTGTTGCACATTTAAGACCGCCTGCTGTAAAAGTGCCGCAGAAATAAACACGTTTTGCATTCTGAGTAATATTGATAAAACCGCCGCATCCGGCTATTCTTGGACCAAATTTGCTCACGTTGATATTTCCCTGTTCATCTGCCTGGGCAAGTCCAAGGAAAGCATCATCAATACCGCCACCATCATAGAAATCAAACTGTGCTGTCTGATCGAGAATGACCTGTGCATTGATGGAACCGCCGAATTTAGAACCACCCTGAGGTACACCACCGATAGGGCCTGCTTCAACAGTCAATGTAAAATGGTCACCAATACCTTCTTCATTGGCCACCATGGAAATATATTCCGGAATACCGATACCAAGATTGACAACAGTGTTTTTCTTCAATTCCATAGCTGCACGGCGTCCGATGATCTTCTTTGGAGAGAGGGCAGGGTATTGAAGACTGCCAAGAGGAATACGAAAATCGCCTGTCATCGAACCGTCATACTCGCTGCCAAGGCACTGAGCCTGTTTAGCCTTATCTGCTGCAACTACAATGGCGTCAACATAAATACCTGGAATCTTTACAAGCTTTGGATCTACATCGTTGACAATACGTTCCACCTGTACAATTACTTTGCCGCCGCTGTTTTTAGCTGCCTGGGCCATGGCTGTAGCTTCTCCTATACAGCATTCATGCTCCATCGTCACATTCCCGTTCGTATCAGCCAGTGTTCCGCGAATTAATGCAATATCAACAGGGATCGCTTTGTAGAGCAGTCGCTCCTGGCCACAGACATTGACAACTTCAACTATATCCTGTGTTGTTACTGTATTCAGTTTGCCGCCTTCGATACGAGGATCTGCAAATGTGCTGAGGCCAACATGGGTCAATGTACCGATTTTGCCGGCTGCTGTATCCCGGAAAAGCTGTGACAGTGTTCCCTGGGGAAGATTGTAAGCTTTGATCTTATTCTGGTTGATCAGTTCTCCAAGCTTTGGAGCCATATTATAATGTCCGGCAATAACTGTTGTTGTCATTCCTTCATGGGCAAAATGGTCAGCGCCGCTTCCATCACGATTTCCCTGTCCGGCTGCATAATAATAAGTCAGATTTTTTGGAGACCCGGTTTCAATGAAACGCTGTTCAAGAGCTGAAGTCAATTCTTCTGGAAGACCTGAAGCAACGAATCCATTTGTAGCAACAGTCATATTATCCTGAACCATCATAACTGCTTCCTGTGCTGTTAATACCTTTACTTTCGACATGATAATCTACCTCCGTATATGTAATAAATATATTTACTTCGCTTAATTCATGTTCTAAATAACTAGTATACTAATAAATAGCATCATAAACGAATGTCATAAATTTGTCAATATATGTTTTTTAATTTATATGAAATTGGACGGAATGCACAAAAACAGCAGATGATTTCTGGTAATAAAATGGTATTGACAGAATTGATTCACAGGCTTACAATTAGCATACAAACTATTAGCACGCAAGTTTGGGTCAACAATAAACAGCGTACACCCATATACAATTAACGTACACAACAACAAATTATTAAAAAGGAGATATGCGTTATGAATTTTGAATTAACAGAGCAGCAGGCAGCGATTCAGGCAGCAGCAAGAAAATTTGCACAGGAAGAATTACTTCCAGGTGTTCTTGAGAGAGATGAAAAAAGTGAATTTCCGATTGAACAGTTTCATAAAATGGGAGAGCTTGGTTTCGTAGGTTTACCATATCCAACAGAAGTTGGCGGACAGGGCGGTGATTATTTATCCTATGTACTGGCTGTTGAAGAGATTTCAAAGGTGGATGCCTCCATGGGTATTGGTTACTCTGTTGCCACATCTCTTTATGGCGGCAGTATCATGAATTCTGCTGCACCAGTTGAAAAGAAGAGAGAGTTTCTTGAGGAAGTTCTGGCAGGTAAATGTATGGGTTCCTTTGGTCTGACTGAGCCAAATGCAGGATCTGATGCCGGCGGCTGTGTGACAGTAGCTGAAAAAGATGGCGATGAATATGTATTGAATGGTCTTAAATGTTTCAATACAAACGGACCTCTTGCTGAATATACAGCTGTTTATGCTTTAACAGAGCCGGAGAAGAAATCAAAAGGTCTTTCCTGCTTTGTTGTAAAGAAAGGAACACCTGGTTTTACTGTAGGTAAAATTGAAAATAAGATGGGCATCCGTTCTGCTCAGGTTTCAGAGATGATTCTGGAAAATGTAAGAGTACCTGCTGAAAACATGATCACGGCTTCCGGTGATGGTTTTAAACTGGCTATGAAGACACTGGATGGCGGACGTATCGGTGTTGCTGCTCAGGGTCTGGGCATTGCAGAAGGTGCTTTTGAAATTGCAAGACAGTATCTCATGACAAGAGAACAGTTTGGCAAGCCTATTTACAGAAATCAGTATCTGGCTTTCAAGATGGCTGAACTTGAGATGGAAATTGATGCAGCAAGACTGATGCTTTATAAGGCAGCTACAGACAAACAGAATGGCAAACCATATTCGCTTCCTGCTGCCAAAGCAAAATATCTTTGTACGAATGCAGCCATGCATGTAACAACAGAAGCTGTTCAGATGCTGGGCGGTAACGGCTATATGAAAGAATACCATGTTGAACGTATGATGCGTGATGCTAAGATTACACAGATTTACGAAGGAACCAATGAGATTCAGAAACTGATCGTCAGTGGTGCACTTTTCAGATAAAATAATTGTTCCTCTCTGATAGAGGATGTCGGGAAATAGATAGCTCTATACAGGGGCAGGTGTGATCCATACGGGTCACATCTGCCCTGCTCTGTAAATAAGAATTTTCTCAGTCCATTAAACATAAGCTTGCCATTTAGTCCTTATATCCTATGACAGCAATAACTGTATCATTTTTAATTAAGTAACAGATATCTAATATTTTCGTTTTATGTTCCTTCAATGTTAAGCAAATCCTAATTGGTAAATAAAGTATATAAAAAATGGAAACATAGCTACTCTTAGCTGATGTTCTGTTTTTGGGGGCCGATCCGCTGGATCAGGCCGATGAGCTGACCGGACAGAATCACTGTAAGCAGCGAATAGGCCAGCCTGGTCAGAGGAATATAACTGATGGAGAGGGCAAGGACTACCAGGTCGCTGATCAGATAGATCCTTTGTATAGGCTGCTGCAGCAGCTGTGACAGACTCATGGCAAGGGCATCATCACCGCTGGGGGCTCCGCCCGCACGTACGCTGAGACCGGCGCCGACGCCGACAAAAGCTGCACCTGCAAATGCAGCCAATAGCGGCTGACTGGCCAGCTGTGGCCAGAGGGGGTCGAACTGTTCGAATATAGCATAGAACAGGGAGAATCCACCTCCGGACAAGATGGAGTACATTAGAAAATTTTTCCCAAGTGTGCGTAATCCCAGTATATAGCAAAGGAGATTTAATATAAGACCTGATGCTGACGGAGAAATCCCAAGCCAATGATGCAGCAGTAGTGTCAGGCCGAGAACGCCCCCTTCTGTAACGTTAGAAATAGAATGTACATGATACAGACCAAAGGCAAGAATTGCACTTCCGGTCAGAGCCAGGATACACGATTTCAGTTTCAGATTTAAAGTCAAAATAACAAATCCTTTCAAAATGTTTTACATAAATTTACAGTGTAGCTTTCATTCTAACACATATACAAGAAAAAGTCACGCTTTGGAGGAATTTGTGCTACAATAGAGTTACTATTCACTTTGTTCACAGCAACTCGCTTCGCGATGCACGGCAACTGCATTTAATGCAGTTTCGCGCGTACAGGTTTTGCGAGCGAGTCTTGAACATATGGCTTAATAGATCCGTTTGGCGACAGGAGGGATGACAGATGGCGTATTTATATTTGGCAATTGCTATTGCAGCTGAGATTGCCGGAACATCCATGTTAAAATATTCAGAAGGTTTTACGAAATTGAATTATTCAATTGGCTGTATTGCTGCTTATTCAATTTGCTATTTTACATTTTCAAAAGCTCTTGGACAGATACATCTGGGAATTGCTTATGCAACATGGTGTGGTGTTGGCATCGTCGTGACAGCCATATTGTCATGGCTTCTTTTTCATGAAAAGCTGACACCGGCGGGGATTGTGAGTCTGATACTCATAGTCGTCGGATGTGTATGTCTGAATTTATTTGGTACAAAATAAGGGTATCTGCCCGGAGGAGGTATAGAGATGAAGGTTTATGAGGGGGCAATTCTTACCTGTGATGCAGATAACAGGGTGATGAGATATCTGGTGGAAGATCATGGAAGAATTTTGTATACAGGTAATATACTGCCTGAAGAATATATATCTGTTCGACATGTCCGTCTGGGAACGCAGGCACTGGTACCGGCTTTTGCGGACAGCCATATTCACTTTGCCAGCTTTGCCACTTTTCATGCGGGACTAAATGTGATGGAAGCACGAAGCAACCGGGAGATACTGGATATGCTAAGAGACCATGTGGCGCATACAAAGGAAAAACTGATCATCGGATTTGGTGCATCGCCCTATTCAGTGTCGGATGGCAGGCTTGTGAATCGGGAGGAACTGGACAGCGTCTGTCCGGATAAGCCTTTGTTCATGGTGAAATATGATGGTCATGCCTGTGTGATAAACACAAAATTGCTGGAAAAATTAAAAAAGAAAATATCCGGCTTAAGAGGTTACCATGAGGATACGGGGGAGATGAATCAGGAAGCATTTTTTGCTGTATCCGATTATGTGACCAATTCTGTTTCCGTGATCAAACTGGTGGAAAATATGCAGAATGCTGTGGATTATATGGCCTCCAGGGGCATCGGCATGATCCATACCGTCAGCGGCGTAGGATTTGTGCGGGATCTGGATGTGGATCTGGAGCGGTGGTTTGCCAAAGGCCTGGATAATGGGATGCAGATGCGGGTATTTTTTCAGACCATGAATGTAAAAAAGGCAGTTAAACGTCATTTGCAAAGAATCGGCGGCTGCTTTGAGGCTGCTTTGGACGGATGTTTTGGTTCAGCGGACGCGGCGATGCTGGAGCCATATGAAGGCAGTAACAGTCGGGGAGTTCTATATTATAGTGATGAGCAGGTGACAAAGTTCTGCAAAGATGCCAACCGGGCGGGATTACAGATCGAGATGCATGCTATCGGTGATGCAGCCTTTGATCAGGCTGTTCGTGCCTTAAAGGCAGCGCTGGATGATTATCCAAGGGAGAATCATCGTCACGCCATTATCCATGCCTGTTTGCCGACAAGGGAAGGTATCGAGATCTGTGAAAAATATCATATACTGCTGCCTGTGCAGAGTGCCTTTATCAGCTGGCCACAGGAACCGGATGCTTATTTGGAAAGTATTCTGGGAGCGAGGAGCGGACGACTGAATCCGTTGAGAGATTTTGTGGACCATGGATTGGTATTGAGTGCAGGATCTGACGGACCATGCACGGATCCGGATCCGATACAGTGGATGCATCGTGCCTGCAATCACAGTGTGGCTGAACAATCTTTAACCATACAGGAAGCGCTGCGTATGTGTACTTATAATGGCTATTATACGACGTTTGATGAAAAGGAGAGAGGAAGCCTTGAACCGGGGAAAATAGCGGATATGGTTATTCTGTCGCAGAATCCTTACGAAATTGATGTGAAAAAGCTGAAGGATATCCGGGTGAAACAGTTGCTGCTGCAGGGAAGACCGTATCAGCCGGTGAAAAAGAATCCGGTGGCACAGATTGTGAAAGGCATTTTTTAAGAGAAAGGGAGAAGTGCTATTATGAAGATGATAGCCCGTATTCATACGGATTTTGTGGAGAAATTTGGCATTCCGAGACAAAGCGGGCTGGTGCCGGAAATCATGGGACGAATTGTTTTTGAGCCGGAGTTCAGGGAGGCGGATGCTCTGCGGGGAATAGAAAATTATTCATATTTATGGCTATTATGGCAGTTTTCAGAGGTGCCGGAAGGGAAATGGTCACCGTTGGTGCGGCCGCCAAGATTAGGCGGCAATATGAAGGTGGGAGTCTTTGCCACAAGGTCTCCGTTTCGTCCTAATCCCATTGGATTGTCTTCAGTGAAAATAGAGCAGATAGAGCTGTATACGGATGAAGGACCGGTGATCACTGTATCCGGTGTGGATCTGATGGATGGGACACCTATTTATGATATCAAACCTTATCTTCCGCACGTGGATTGTCATCCGGAGGCACTGGGGGGTTTTAGCGGACAATTTAAAGATTATTCTCTGAGAGTGGACTGTCCATTAGAATATTTGAATCTATTTCCCGAAGAAAAACGGAATGCACTTCTGGGAGTGCTGGCTCAGGATCCAAGACCGGCTTATCAGCATGATGTAGATCGGGTTTACGGAGTGAGCTTTGCCGGATATAATGTACAGTTTAAAGTGGCAGATAAAGTGCTGACGGTATGTGGAGTCGAAGAATTATAGACAGAGGGAGGTGTGACAGTGGAATATGCGTATCCTTCCTATTATACGAAATTTCAGTGTACCGGCGGTAATTGTCCGGATACATGCTGTGCGGGATGGGAGATTACCATTGATGACAGAAGTCTTATGCGCTACCGGAATTATTCGGGCGCTTTTGGGAACAGGCTTGCCAATTCTGTTGATTTTGAAAAAAAGAGTTTCAGGCAGTACGGACGGCGCTGTACCTTTCTTAATGAAAATAATCTTTGTGATATTTATATAGAAGCAGGAAAGGATATGATGTGCCGGACTTGCCGGATGTATCCAAGGCATGTTGAGGAGTATGAAAATATACGGGAACTTTCTTTATCTCTGTCCTGTCCTGAAGCGGCCAGGTTGATTTTATCCTGTGATGGAATGGAAATGAGATATATGGAAAAGCTGATCCCTCGCGAGGATTATGAAGACTTTGACGGCTATCTGTTTTCGAAGCTTCTTGATGCCCGTCAGGTACTATTTCGGATTATTCAGGATCAAAATTATGATATTCCAACACGAATGATGATGTTGTTATCCCTGGCTCATCATCTGCAGCGATGTGTCAGCAGTGGAAAGCTTTCTGAAATGGAACAGGTTTACCGGCAATACCTGAAGGAGGGAGCCGGGGCGAGATGCAGAAGTTACATGATGGCGCAGACGGCACGTTCAGATCGTTTTCAAATTATGAAAGCAGTATTTCGTAGTCTGCATAAGCTGGAGGTGCTGTCGGAAGCATGGCCGGGGATTATCAGGCATTGTGAGAGAGAACTGTTCGGAAGAGGCAGGGGAAGCTATGAGCAGTTGAAAAAATGGCAGATGCCGTCAAAACTGCAGGAACGACTTTTGACCTATTTTATTTATGTTTATTTTGCAGGGGCTGTTTATGACAGAAGACCTTATGTCAAGGTTAAACTGGCGGTAGTCAGCACCATGATTATTGCAGACATGTTATGTGTTGCTGCCATTGAAAAAGGCGAAGTGAGGATGGAAGACTGTATCGATACGGCTCATCGTTATGCCAGAGAGATAGAGCATTCCGATGTGAATCTGGATCGGCTGGAAGAAATGCTTGGGCAATGGAGATGTTTTCATATACTGAATCTGGCAGCTGCCTTGAATGAGTAAAAAAACGATGCCGTCGTATGTTGCGGCGGCATCGTGAAATAGCTATACCTGTTCAGCGATGGAATAGATGAGCTGTTCGGATTTTTCCCAGCCAAGACAAGGGTCCGTGATAGATTTACCGAAGATACCTTCGCCAATCTTCTGGCATCCATCTTCCAGATAGCTTTCGATCATGAAGCCTTTGACCATCTTTTTGATGTCGGCGGAATGACGGCGGCTGTGCAGGACTTCATTAGCAATTCGAATCTGTTCCTCATATTCTTTGCCGGAGTTGGAATGATTCGTATCAACGATGCAGGCCATATTATCCAGACCTTTGGCGGCATAACTATTATAGAGACGGATCAGATTCTCAAAGTGATAATTAGGAATGGTATTGCCGTGTTCATTGACAGCTCCGCGCAAAATAGCATGGGCCATCGGATTGCCTTGAGTACGCACTTCCCAGCCCCTGTACAGGAACATCTGAGGACTCTGGGCAGCTTCAATGGAATTGAGCATAATCGTGAGATCACCGCCGGTTGGATTTTTCATGCCGCATGGAATACCTACACCGCTGGCTGTCAGTCGATGGATCTGGTCTTCAACAGAACGGGCGCCTACGGCTACATATCCAAGTAAATCAGAAAGATAGCGGTGATTTTCCGGATAGAGCATTTCATCGGCACAGGTAAGGCCTGTTTCTTCTATGGCCCTTGTATGGAGCTTTCGGATCGAGATGAGACCTTCCAGTAAATCGGACTGCTTCTCAGGATCCGGCTGATGCAGCATGCCTTTGTATCCCTTGCCGGTGGTACGCGGTTTATTGGTGTAGATTCTGGGAATCAGAATAAGTCTGTCGGCTACATTCTCCTGAACTCTGGCCAGGCGATGGATGTATTCCATGACCGGTTCTTCACTGTCAGCGGAGCAAGGTCCGATAATCAGGAGAAACTTGTCAGATTCTCCGGTAAAAACCTTCTTAATAGCCTCATCACGGACTTCCTTGTGTTCGGCTACTTTGTTCGAAATAGGGAACTCCTTCTTAATCTCCTGAGGAACAGGCAGCTTGCGAATGAATTCCATCTGCATTTGTTCTTTGTACATTCATAATCCCTCCATAGTAACATTCGTTGATATCTGTTCAAGAAACTGATTTAATATTCGGATCAGAATCAGATATAACATAGTATCTGTCCATTTCCTACAAGTATAGCACAAACACTTTAAGAATTCAACGCTTTAAACAGAGAAAAATATGGGAGCGGCGCTGAATAGCTACTTGAATTCCGAAACTATTGTGAGTATAATCGAGATGGGAACGGCGAAGGTTAAGGCGAGGACCGTTTGATTTTTACGACCGGAGGGAATACAGATGTACAGAATTGTATCTAAATTACTAATATATGGCGACATGCCGAAGGACAGTATATTAATGGAACTGAGTGATATTTTCAAGCAGATGGATCAGGAAACCCAGACAAGGGATGAGCTGGTGACACGGGTGTTTACCCAGGTCAAGCATTTGCTGCAGGTGGCTACGGATTTTGGATTTGATAAAAATCTCTGGCATAATTATCTGACGTATCTGCTGATCACAGATGAAAATCCTTTCAGTCTGACTTGTGAGAAGGTGGGAGCCAATGAGGGCAGTGTGAACTTTTTCGCAAAAGGGGATTTCAGAGCGTTTAAAGATCTGTTTGATTTTGATTTTGGACCTATGGAGGACAAACTTGGTATTGACTGTTTTACGAGGCTGTCTAATTATAAGGCCATCGGCAAGAAGGAACTGATGTATAATAAAAATGTCAGTGAAAAAGTACAGGCTTTGAGTGAGCGGCTGGAACAGACGGAGGATGAGAATCAGTTCTTTGATGTGGTGACAGATTTCTATAGAGCTTATGGTGTAGGCATGTTCGGTTTGAATAAGGCTTTCAGAATTGCCTCCAGGACGGAAAATCATGTAGAATTCTGTCCAATCAATAACATGGATACGGTGATGCTGGATGACCTGATCGGATATGAGATTCAGAAGAAGAAACTGATCGATAATACAGAAGCTTTTGTGGAAGGACGCAAAGCCAACAATGTATTGCTGTTTGGTGACAGCGGTACGGGCAAATCTACCAGTATCAAGGCCATTGTCAATGCCTATTACGATCGGGGACTGCGTATGATTGAGATCTATAAGCATCAATTCCGTGACCTTTCCAATGTCATTGCACAGATCAAGAACCGGAATTATCGTTTTATCATTTATATGGATGATCTGTCATTTGAGGAACATGAGATTGAATATAAGTTCCTGAAGGCGGTCATTGAGGGCGGTGTGGAGACAAAGCCGGAGAATATTCTGATCTATGCCACATCCAACAGGCGTCATCTGATCAAAGAGACATGGAATGACAGAAATGATATGGAATATGAAAATGACCTGCACCGTTCCGATACAATGGAAGAAAAGCTGTCTTTAGTCAATCGTTTTGGTGTCCAGATCAGTTATTCCAAGCCGTCAAAAAAAGAATTCAATGAGATTGTCATAGAACTCGCCCGCCGTGCAGGTCTGACCATGAGTGACGAGGCACTCTGCGCGGAAGCTAATAAATGGGAACTTCGCCACGGCGGAATCTCCGGACGTACGGCCCAGCAGTTCATCAATTACCTTCAGGGTACGGTGGAGAAATAACATGCTTTATCAGATTATTGACGGTACATTGGCCGCAGGCGGCGAAATCATTCTGGAGCATTTTGATTTTGAGATCAAAGGCAGGGACAGAATTGCTATAGTAGGGCCAAATGGTGCCGGTAAGACCACACTTCTCCGGCTGATTGCCGGAGAACTGACGCTTGAACGGGATGACAGGCGGCAGATGACAGGTGTGCGTCTGGCCAGAAATGTGACTGTGGGAATGCTGTCGCAGCAGGTTTTCCCGGAGGCAGACAGGACGGTTGAAGAAGAAATCATGGCTATTTGTCCGTCAAGGGATACCTGGGCCAGGGAGCGATTTGATTTTGAACAGGAATATGACCGTATATTTACAGGATTTGGTTTTTCTAAAGGAGATAAAGAGAAAAGGCTGTCAGCTTTTTCCGGCGGTGAACAGACGAAGATTGCGATGATCAGACTGCTGCTCATGCAGCCTGACATTCTTCTCCTGGATGAGCCAACCAATCATCTGGATATGGAGACCGTGGAATGGCTGGAGCAGTATTTGGAAACTTATCCAAAGGCGGTGGTCATGGTATCCCATGACCGCTTTTTTCTTGATCGGACGGCCGAAATTGTATATGAGCTTACGGGACGGAAGCTGGTGCGCTATGTCGGTAATTATACAGAGTACCGTCGGCAGAAATACAAAAAAATTGAAATACAGAAAAAACAATACGAACAGCAGCAGGCGGAAATCGGCAGGCTGGAGGCATTGATCGAACGGTTTAAGCATAAACCGAAAAAGGCAGCCTTTGCCCGTTCAAAGAAAAAAGTTCTGGAGAGGATGGAAAAACTGCCGAAGCCGGATATGTTAGAGGAGCATCTGTTTACAGGAGATCTGCTGCCTGCAGTACCGGGAAGTAAATGGGTGCTGGAGACAGAAAAGCTGCAGCCGGGCTATGACAGGCCGCTTCTGGAACTTTCCCTGCGGGTAAGAAAGGGACAGAAGATTGGCATCATCGGATCAAATGGTGCGGGCAAATCCACCTTTTTGAAAACAATGGCGGGTATCCTGCCGCCTTTTAAAGGGCGATGTCAGGTGGGAATCAATATTCAGATGGGCTATTTTGACCAGCAGACAGCGGCTTTGGATTCAGATGAACAGGTACTGGAACATTTTCACAGAAAGTTTCCGTCTATGACAGAGAAGGAGGCCAGACAATATCTGGCGGCCTATCTTTTTGATGGCGTGGATGTGTGTAAAAAGGTGGGGCAACTGTCCGGAGGTGAAAAGTCACGCCTTGTACTGGCAGAAATCCTGGGGATGCGTCCGAATTTTCTTGTACTGGATGAACCCACCAATCATATGGATATACCGGCGAAGGAGACGCTGGAGTCTGCCTTTAAGGCTTACAGGGGAACCATACTCTTTGTATCCCATGACAGATATTTCATTGAACAGGTGGCGGATGCCCTGTTGATTTTTGAGAACGGCAAGGCTTCCTATTATCCATTTGGCTACAGACATTATCTGGAGCGGAAAGAGAGAATAGCGGCATTTGGCAAATATACTTCCGCATCTGGTGGTACCAGGGATAATGAAGCAGGGGATGATATGGCTGCAGTGATCCGTGCAGAAGACCAGGCGCTGATTGCGGGGCTTCAGAATGTGCCGAAGGGAGCGAGTCTTCTGGGACATGAGTTGTCTACAGAACAGGCATTTCTGGACTGGCAGCTGAGACTGGCGGCGGAGGCTATGGAGCAGAAAGGGCAGCAGGTAGTGCAGCTGACGGAAGAGATGGAAGAGCATCGGATGGAAATGTATGCGTCCTCAGACTGGATGATGACATTAGATGAAGATTTTTCGAAGGATGTCAGGCTGGCAGAGGCTATGACAGCATGGCAGCAGGCTTGTCTGGACTGGTATGACATCTGGCAGGAGATACATGAAAACCGGGATACTCAGGAAATATCAGAAATATAAAGAGATAGAATAAAAATGGAAGCATATTATTTTAATCAGTTGAACAAAATACAGCAAAGTGCCTATCATGCAATCAAAACCGGTCTGCAGTCTCTGGCACCGTCATTCCCTGTGCCGAGGCACAGGGACAGGGAGCTGGCGGACATTTATTTTATGATCCGCATGGACTGCCCGGAGATATTTTACTCTGTGAAATATAAGTACCGGTATTATCAGGATTCCAGTACTGTGGAGATGATGCCGGAATATCTGTTTGATAAAGGTAAGATCAGAGACCATCAGAAGGCTATGAAGGCCCGGGTGGAGAAGCTGGCAAGACCGGCCATGAAATATACAGAACCGGAGAAAGAAAAATATATTCATGATTTTATCTGTCAGAATGTCCGTTATGACAAGCTGAAAAAGCCTTATTCTCATGAGATCATCGGTCCGCTCGGTCAGGGAGTGAGTGTCTGCGAGGGAATTGCCAAGGCGGTGAAGATTCTTTGTGATGCTCTTGGGATCTGGTGCATTATTGCATTGTCTGATGCGAATCCGGAGAAGAATATCAAGTACCGTCATACATGGAATATACTTCGTATCAATGGTCAGTACTATCATTTGGACGCCACCTTTGATAATACACTGGGCAATCCCTCAGAGATCCGTTACGATTATTTCAACCTGAATGATAAACAGCTGTTTCGGGATCATGAACCGGTTATCTGGAAAGTACCGGCTTGTGGGGACGGTGATCATTTTTACTATAAAGAGAAAAAGCTTTCTTTTACAAAAACAGAAGATGTCAGAAAGCGTTCTGCCCAGGCTGTGAAAAAGGGAAAGACACTGATCTTTCACTGGCGGGGCGGTTATCTGACGAGGGAAGTGTTGATGGAACTGCTGCAGATCATAGAGGAAGAAGCAGCTAAAAGGGAAAGGCATGCAAAGGTATACCTGAACTGGTCACAGGCTGTACTGCAGGTGGTATTTGAAAAAGAAAAACCTGCCGAGCAGCTGACCTATGAGGAGGCCAATGAGGGTGAGAAAGAAGAATAAATACTATGTTGTATATGGGCAGGCACATGAGGAAAACGATTCCTGATGTGCCTGTTTGATGTCCGTTTTTTATTGGACTACATCTGATTCATAAAATCTTCCAGAGAATCGCAGCGGGCGGCAAGCTTGAACCAGCGTTTTAAGGTAGCGGGATCCTTCTGAGATTGTATTTTATTCTTTATCATATCCGGTACTTCACCAATGTCAGAAAGTAAATCAAGAATGTATTCAATTTGACCGTCAATAATACCTTCATTACGGCTTTCGGCCCTGATAATATCCATACCTCTGCACATGTTTGTAACGCCTCCTTTTTCATTTAATTTGAATTTTTCATTAGCACATACATTGATGAGGTTTACGGTTTCATTACTTATAGCTTCATAACATGGTGTTTGCAAAAGTGTTTTGATTTTATCTGACGAATTGGAGACAGCCATAAAATGTACGGCCTGACCGAATTCTGTACGGAATTTTGAGAAATCCTCAATTTCACCGGGCACCAGAAGATGAACCTGATTGTCATTGATGTAGGATTTCAATTATTTCTTACGACAGTTGGCAGGCCCAGTCAAGTTATCCTTATCTTATAAATTACAATGCGCATCGTCTGTATCCATTATAAATCGGCAGGAACTGTACTGCATCTATCAAATATCGCATAATTCGACAGTAATCGACAATATACACAAGTAGCAGACAATTATTGACAAGTAAATGCAAAGTCGGCTGTCTTAAAATCGGTGAAATGATTTATGAATGCATAATTCTCAGATATCCGGTGATACTGATTCTAAATAATGTTTCAAACTGGAGGTGTTTGATGAATCAGAGGATTGGTGTGAATTCCATAGCTTTTGAAAAGCCGCCGGTGATACTGGCGGCTGCTTCTATTGTGGGAGAGAAGGAAGGTCAGGGACCGCTGGGGCAGTTTTTTGACCATGTGGAAACGGATCTGAAATTTGGCATGAACACATGGGAGGAAGCGGAAAGCAAGATGCAGTCCATGGCTGCGAAAAAGGTACTCAAAAAAGCGGGAATGAAGGATGATCAGTTGGATTATATTTTTGCGGGAGATCTGCTGGGACAGATTATCGCTACTACCTTTGGGCTGATGCAGATGGAAAGACCTGTATTCGGTCTTTATGGAGCCTGTTCTACCATGGGAGAATCATTGATGCTGGCGTCCATGGCAGCGGCGGGTGGTTTTGCCCATTATGCCATGGGTATTACATCCAGTCATTTTGCCAGTGCAGAGAAACAATTCCGTTTTCCATTGCCTTATGGCAATCAACGGCCTTTATCTGCTACATGGACTGTTGTGGGAAGCGGTGCGGTGATCGTGACGGATGAGGATATGAAGGGAAAGGGTATTGCCAGAGTGACGGCAGCGACACCGGGACGGATTGTTGATTTCGGTGTTAAGGATTCTTTGAACATGGGGGCCTGCATGGCTCCGGCAGCCTGTGATACTATTTGTCAGCATATGCTGGATTTTAACAGGCAGCCAGAGGATTATGATGCCATTATTACCGGTGACCTGGGAAGTGTGGGACAAAAGATTCTGTTTGACCTGACAGAAGAACAGGGATATGATATTCGAAAACAACATCTGGATTGCGGAATGCTGATTTATGATCCGAAGACACAGGATACTCATGCCGGCGGCAGCGGCTGTGGCTGCAGTGCGGTGACACTGGCGGCGTATATTCTGCCGAAGATTAAAAGAAAGGAATGGAAGCGGGTTTTATTTATTCCGACGGGAGCGCTGTTGTCAACAGTCAGTTTTAATGAAGGACAGAGTGTACCGGGAATTGCTCATGCTTTGGTTTTGGAGACAACAGAAAGCTAAAAAGTTGATCATGGGACAGGGGACGGTTCTGTGTCCCGTTAATTCGGGACACAGAACCGTCCCCTGTCCCAATCCAGTCAGGCTTCTTCCAGTCCGGCCAGAATTCTGAGATTTTTTTTCAGCAGTTCCTGTTCTTTCTCCGGGATGGAGGCCAGAATATCATGATTAGCATCGTCAATAACCTTAAGGATTGGCTCTTCCAGACTTTTGCCTTTGTCAGTCAAAACAACTTCGATGAAACGTCTGTCTTCGATGCTGACATGACGGTTCAGCAGTCCTTTTTTCTCCATACGGTCAAGAATACCGGATATTGTTGAATTCTCAAGCTTCAGTTCAGAAGCAATTTCCTTCGGGGTTGTTTTTTCGCCTTTCCACAGGCAGTGCATGACGCCGTACTGAATGGGTGTAACGTCAAATGGTTCCAGACGGCGGCTGATTTCCTGAAAAACTTTGTGCTGAGATGTTGTCAGCAGATAATTAATACATTGATTCAGTTCCATATAATTTCTAAAATAACTCCTTCTTCTTCTTCGTGATAATGCTTTATTGATATTATTATTGCAAATAATTTGCATACTATCTATATGTTAATGGTCTTTTGTAAAGTTGTCAAGATATTTTCCCAAAAACCTGTGTTTATTTTCTAACAAAATTGATGCCAACTAGCAGGAAAAAAGTAAAAAAAGGGGCAATATGCTTAAATTCGTTAATAATACACAAAAAACGACTGTGATTTTTATAACATAATTTAGGAAAAAATGGTAGACAAAATATATTTAGCGATATATACTAATTGTGTGCAAATGATTTGTATGCTAATAATTAATACAAAAACTACTAGCACAAAAATATATAGCGCAGAATGTTTTAGGAGGATGGATATGAACAATTTATTAATGGAAGTTGAAAACGAAGTAGCAGTTGTAACAATTAACAGACCAAAGTCATTAAACGCTCTGAACAGTGAGACTCTGGCAGAACTTGACCAGTGCTTTGGTGAAATTGCAGAACGTAAAGATATTAAAGTTGTTATTTTAACAGGTTCCGGTACAAAGTCATTCGTTGCCGGCGCTGATATTTCTGAAATGGTGAATGCAACACCTGCAGAAGGAAGAAAGATGGGTATGCTGGCCAAGGCAGCTTTTCTGAAACTGGAAACAATGCCTCAGGTTACAATTGCTGCAGTTAACGGTTATGCACTTGGCGGTGGCTGTGAGATCTCTATGGCATGTGATATCCGTATTGCTGCTGAAAATGCAAGATTTGCCCAGCCGGAAACAGGTCTTGGTATTCTTCCGGGATTTGGCGGTACACAGCGTCTGGCCCGTCTGGTTGGCAAGGGTCGTGCAAAAGAGTTGATCTTTACATGTGATCAGATCGATGCCCAGGAAGCTTACAGAATCGGTCTGGCCAACAAGGTTGTTCCACAGGCTGAACTGCTTGATACATGTAAGGCTATGGCTGCAAAGATCATGTCCAAGGGCAGCTATGCAATCTCCCTTGCAAAAGAAGCTATCAATACAGGTATGGATACAGATCTTTCAAGTGGTCTTACTCTGGAAGCGGATCTGTTTGGTCTGTCCTTTGCGACACACGATAAAAAGGAAGGTATGACTGC
Source organism: Coprococcus sp. (assembly GCA_016297495.1). Taxonomy (GTDB): domain Bacteria; phylum Bacillota; class Clostridia; order Lachnospirales; family Lachnospiraceae; genus Coprococcus_A. The sequence goes on along the minus strand of JAEDGN010000027.1, from coordinate 6,994 downwards.
ATTCCTTGAGAAGCGTAAAGCTGATCTTACAGATTTCTAATATTCGAGACTGGCATCAGATAAGTAAAAATTCAGAATAGCTGAAAATCCAACCGGTAGGGATGGGAAAATCCGGCTGGATTTTCAGTTGGTTTACTCGTTTATATGTTGTTTATTATTTAGGAGAGAGTATGAATATTCATATTTTAGTATTAGTTATTGCCATTATTTTATTCGGTATTCTGGCTTTCAAGCAGATGAGCGCTTTGATTCTGGCACCGCTGGTTACGATTTTTGTTATTGTATGTTCAGGTCTGCCGATTCTCGACAGTTTGAAGAATGCTTTCATGCCGGCTGCATCAGATTATATTACCAGTTACTTTCTGACATTTTTCGTAGGTGCCTTATTTGGTGCCGTTTATCAGTACACGGGTGCGGCTGAATCTATCGCACGGGCGATTGCCGGTCTTTGCCACGGCAAATTCGTTGCACCTATTATCATGTGCATCACCGGTATTCTGACATTTGGCGGTGTCAGCGGTTTCGTTGTATTCTTTGTTATTTACCCAATTGCCCTGAACCTTTTTAAGGAGGGTAATCTGACAAGACGACTGATTCCTGCTGCTATTTCTGCCGGATGCTGGACCTGGTCGATGAGTGGTCCTGGGTCTCCGTCCATACAGAATGTTATAGCTATGGATAATCTTGGCACACCTTCAACGGCTGCATTCATCCCTTCTTTAATTACAACCGTTGTCATGTTCCTGCTTATTTTTGTATGGCTGGAGATGAGGGCAAGAAGCTTTACGAAGAAAGGTATCGTTTTCAATGATCCTTCTTTGAAATATCAATTATCCGAAGACGAACTTCCAGATCCAAATGAAAAAAGGGATCTGCCAAACGTTGTTGCAGCTCTGCTGCCGATCATTTTGATTCTTGTGTTATTTAATAATCCTATGCATCCGTTTCCTGTAGAAACCTCTGTTTTTGCAGGTGTTGTTCTGGCTACACTTCTTATGTTCAGACGTATAAATGGTATCAACCAGTGGATTACTGTTTTCAATAAAGGTGCGGCAGATTCAGGTGTTGCTATTCTGAATACAGCCATCGTAGTTGGCTTTGGCGGTGTTGTTAAGAATACGCAGGGATTTGCAGATCTGGTGGAAGCTTTGAAGAGTATGTCGATGCCTCCTTTGGTATTTGTAATGATTACTGTTGCTATCTGCGCAGGTGCCTGCGGTTCTGCTTCGGGAGGTATGGGTGTTGCTTTCAATGCATTGAAGAGTACATATATTGAAATGGGTGTATCGCTTCCTTATGTACACAGAATTGCAGCTATTGCAGCCGGTACATTGGATACACTGCCTCATCAGGGTGCACAGATCACATTGCTTGGTATCTGTAAACTGACCCACAAGGAAGCTTACTGGGATATCGCTGTAACTCAGATTATTATTCCATTTATTTGCTGCGGCGTATTTATTGTACTGGCTTCAATGGGATTATAAATCAGATAGGACATAATAAAATATAGAATGAAGGTGCTGTCCGGTGCCTGCAGATAATGAATTGTTTGCAGGAATGGACAGTATTTTTCTTGCAGTTTTTTCTGGTAGTATGTATAATTATAAGAGTTTATATTAAAAATATGCAAAAGGAGTACCGATATGCCTGTATTTGATTTTAGCGACACATCTGACAATAAAAAAGCTTCTGAATGTACCTATACGACATTTCGTTCTAATGAGTCGGAACCATCTCCTGAGAAGCCGATTCTTCTTTTGGACAATTATAAAAGACAATGGAAGCACCATTCCTGCGGTATGTTTATCAATCCGGTCAAGAAGACAGCCTTTGAGTTTAAAGAGGAAGATGGATCTTTTAGTGCGGATATTCTGAAGGTGGATGCGCGGTTTGTCAGTCTGCTGCGCTGGCTGGGTGAGAATCATATCAATGTACGTTTGTCCGGCAAAAACAGGGAGGACGGGTATGCTGTCTATAAGATTCGGGAGATTGCTTTTGGAGGCGGTACCAAGCTTTCTGCTGAGGATGGTTTTCTGCAGTTCATGATCGAGAGACTGCTGGCCAGCAGCGCCCCGACGGAAGAAGTGGAGGATGAAGATCAGGAAGAAATGGGAGACAGTATGAAGCTTACCAGTCTGCAGAGTATTACTGATTTTATGACCTGTGCCGGCAGAACGCTGCCGGACAATATCCGCCTCTGGGCACGAAGAAATCTTGCTGTTGCCAGATCCAATGAAGTTACGCCTGAGGAGAGGCGTCATGCGCAGCGAGCCCTTTCTATTATGATGAATATTCAGTGGAAACATAATTATTTTGAATCCATTGATCCAAAGGAGGCACGCCGTATACTGGATGAAGAGCTCTATGGTATGGAGCGGGTGAAGCAGAGGATCATTGAGACGATTATACAGATCAATCGGACACATACACTACCGGCATATGGCCTTTTGTTAGTGGGGCCTGCAGGAACCGGAAAATCACAGATTGCCTATGCTGTTGCCCGTATTCTAAAGCTTCCGTGGACAACATTGGATATGAGTTCCATTAATGATCCTGAGCAGCTGACAGGCAGTTCACGTATTTATGCCAATGCCAAGCCGGGCATTATTATGGAAGCATTTTCAATGGCGGGTGAGTCGAATCTTGTCTTTATCATCAATGAGCTGGACAAAGCTGCGGCAGGAAAGGGCAATGGTAATCCGGCGGACGTACTTCTGACGCTCTTAGACAATCTTGGTTTTACCGATAATTATATCGAATGTATGGTTCCGACGGTGGGAGTTTATCCTATTGCTACAGCCAATGACAAGAATCAGATCAGTGCACCGCTGATGTCCCGTTTTGCTGTTATTGAGATTCCGGATTACACCGCAGAAGAGAAGAAGATTATTTTTGCTCGGTATGCTTTGCCAAAGGTTCTGGGACGTATGGGGCTTCATGAGAACGAATGCGTTGTTACGGAGGCGGCACTTGATGCCGTTATAGAAACTTTTGCAGATACAACGGGTATTCGTGATCTGGAGCAGGCGGCAGAACATCTGGCTGCCAATGCCCTTTATCAGATAGAGGTCAACCATGTAACCGAAGTAGTATTTGATGCGGAAATGGTACAGAATCTTTTTGCTTAAGCAGGTTAGTACGTATTTAATAATAAGCCAAAGGCCGATGGAAAACAGATTTTGTTCCCATCGGCCTTATGTATATAAAAAGAAGAAAAAAAGAGTGGCCTATATTAAATTTTTAATTGCTGTATTGAGTTTTGGAAGGATCTTGTTGAGATCTCCAACGATACCCAGATCTGCAATACCAAAGATCGGAGCACCTTCATCTTTGTTGATGGCAATGATATAATCAGAATTCTCCATACCGGCAGCATGCTGAATCGCACCGGAGATACCGCAGGCAAGATACAGATCAGGTCTTACGGTTTTACCGGTCTGACCTACCTGACGGTCGCTGCTGATCCATCCGGAATCAACGCAGGCTCTGGATGCAGAGACTTCACCGCCGAGTGTAGCTGCCAGTTCTTTAAGAAGCTGGAAGTTATCGGCACTGCCGACACCACGACCTCCTGATACAAGAATCTTCGCTTCTGTGATATCCACTGTTTTATGGTCTGTTTTAACGGTTTCCAGGACTTTGACATTCATGTCGGCGTCTGAGAATGTCACTGTGAACGGTTCGATGTCACCGGTTCTTGCAGAGTCTGCATCAAGGGCTTTCATAACTCCCGGACGGACAGTTGCCATCTGAGGACGATGGTTTTCACAGACGATGGTAGCCATGATGTTGCCGCCGAAAGCAGGTCGTGTCATCATCAGAAGCTTTGTTTCTTCATCGATAGCCAGTGCTGTACAGTCTGCTGTAAGACCGGTGTGGACACGGGCGGATACACGAGGTGCCAGATCGCGTCCGATGGAAGAAGCACCATATAATACGATTTCAGGATCTTTTTCCTTGATGATGGCTGTCATGGCTTTGGCATATGGCTCTGTCACGTAGTCATCAAGCATGGCATCATCCACAACGATAACGTAATCTGCCCCGCGGGTAATGAGTTCTTGAGCTTTATCTGTAATGTTATATCCCAGGAGAACAGCTGCAACCTTCTGATCCAGGGCAGCGGCCAGTTTGGCTGCTTCGCCGATTAATTCAATACCAACCTTCTGAAGTTCGCCGTCTCTCTGTTCGGCGAATACAAAAATATCTTTACTCATCTGATGATCCTCCCCTAGATAATATGTTCTTCCTGTAATTTTTCAATGATAAAAGCAACTGCCTCGTCTTCGGACAGGTCTTTGACCAGAGTACCGGCACCCTTTGCCTGCTTGGTAAATGACTTTTTAACCCTTGTAGGGGAACCCTTCAGGCCGATATTGGCAGTGTCAACAGTGTCTTTTATGTCTTCAAGACCCCATATCTTCAGTTCTTTTGCACGGTAGGCGTCCATAACACCGTGAACAGTCATGTAGCGTGGATTAGCCAGTTCAGAAAGGGCTGTCAGAAGACAAGGCGTTTTCACTTCAAGAACCTGATGACGGTCTTCAAATTGACGATGAACGATCAATGTATCTTCTGACCGGACATCCAGTTTTTCTACATAGCTGACCTGAGGAATACCAAGGTGTTCGGCAATCTGAGGGCCCACCTGGGCTGTATCACCGTCGATGGCCTGACGTCCGGTAATGATTACATCGTATGGCAGTTTTTTAAGTGCGGCTGCGATGGTAGAGGATGTTGCCCATGTATCAGCACCGCCGAAAGCGCGGTCGGAGATCAGGATGGCATCGTCGCATCCCATGGCAAGGGCTTCCCTCAATGCTACATCAGCCTGTGGAGGTCCCATGGAAACAACAGTTACTGTACTGCCCGGACATTGTTCTTTTAACTGAAGGGCGGCTTCAATACCGGCTTTGTCGTCCGGATTAATAATGCTTGGTACGCCGTCACGAATTAATGTATTGGTTTTTGGATCTAATTTTACTTCTGTGGTATCAGGTACCTGTTTTGCACAAACAACGATTCTCATATCTATATCCTCCAATTTCTATCTTAATAAGCCGCCGCCGATGATCATTTTCATGGCTTCGGATGTACCTTCGTAAATTTCTGTGATCTTGGCATCACGGTACATTCTTTCAACTGGATATTCACGGGAATATCCATAGCCGCCCAGCAGCTGTACAGCGAAACGGGTTACTTCTACGGCAACATCGGATGCAAAAAGCTTGCACATGGCCGCCAGTGGAGCGTAATTTTCATGATCATCCTTGGCTTTTGCAGCTCTCCATACCATCAGGCGGGCTGCATCGATTTTTGTCTGGAGAGAGGCAATGGTGAACTGAGTGTTCTGGAAGGATGCAATCGGTTTACCAAACTGCTTGCGTTCTTTGACATATTTGATGGCTTCATTCAAAGCACCCTGGGCAATACCTACGGACTGGGCACCGATACCGATGCGGCCGCCGGCGAGAGCACCCATGGCAATTTTATAGCCTTTGCCTTCACCGCCAAGAAGGTTGGCAGCCGGCACAACAACATCTACAAGAGCAACTTCTGCATTGGATGCGGCACGGATACCCATACGTGGAATGTCCTTGCTGACGGAAAGTCCCGGTGTATTTCTTTCAACGATAAATGCGGACATACCCTTTGTGCCAAGTGTTCTGTCTGTCAGAGCAAAGATTACGAAAATGTCTGCAAAGCCTGAATTGGTGGTGAATACTTTCTGACCGTTTAAAATATAGTTATCTCCCTCACGTCTTGCAGTCGTCTTGACACCGCCGGCATCTGTACCTGCACCCGGCTCAGTCAGGCCGAAGCATCCAATCTTGCTGCCATTGACCAGGGGACGCAGATATTGTTCCTTTTGTCCGGGTGTTGCATAATCATTGATGCAGGAACAGCAAAGTGAAGTATGTACGGAGATAGTAATACCTGCACTGGCATCTACTTTGGATACTTCTTCCATGGCCAGGGTATAGGTCAGAGTGTCGGCTCCTTCTCCGCCATATTCTCTGGAATAAGGAATACCCATCAGGCCGTACTTCTTCATCTTGTCTAAAAGTTCCATATCAAACTTTTCTTCTTCATCCATCTGACGGGATAATGGGCGGATCTCATTTTCAGCAAAATCATGGAATAATTTCTTCGCAAGCTGCTGTTCTTGTGTCAACTTGAATTCAACCATTTTTGTAGCCTCCTGTTATACATTTAATAATTAGCTTTATTTAATAATTGTATACTAATATTTTGTACACTAAATATAGCACACGCAAATTGATTTGTAAAGTATTTCACAAACTTTTTATGACATAAATTTGTATTTATCCGGTGAATTTTTGCCGGGGCTGTGTTAATATGGAAGGAGTTCTGTGATGGATGGTGATTTCTGTCTGCAACGGCAGGAAACTGTATTGCAGGACCGGGATGAAGATCAACAGGAGCAGATTATATGCGGCAGCTTTGTTTTGAAATAGAAAAGGAACAGGACGGAATGACGGTCAATGCTTTTGCGAGAAATGTGGCGGGGCTGTCCAGGGGATTTTTGCGTTCCATCAAGTTCAGAGAAAACGGTATCCGGCTGAATGGTGTGCGGGTGACTACCAGAGCGGTTGTGCACCGGGGCGATTGTCTGATTTTTACCATGGAATATGATGACAGTCAGCAGATCGTGCCCTCTGAAGGGAAAGTGAATATACTTTTTGAGAATAAAGATCTGATTCTGGTGGACAAGGAAGCCGGTACGGTCGTACACCCCTGTCATGGACATTTTGAAGACAGTCTTCTGAATCATCTTGCGTGGCATTACAGGGAAGAAGAAGGCGGGCAGCTTTTGTGTCCTGTAGGGAGGCTGGATAAGGATACCAGCGGACTGATTCTCATAGCAAGGAATAAGTATGCGGCCCGGTATATGGAGACGGAAAGACAGCAGGGACAGCTGTCAAGAATCTACCTGGCTCTGACGGAAGGATTTTTTGATTCTATGCCG
>JAEDGN010000026.1 GCA_016297495.1 Coprococcus sp. | reverse complement strand
GAGGTGTACAATGACATCTGCTGATATCCGGATAATAGCCGCACCGACACGGGTTAATGGCTGCCACCAACATAAAGCTGGCCGGAAACTCACAGGATGTCTGCAAACGATTGATAGTGATTCTGCCGCTCTCTATTGGCTGCCGCATGACCTCCATCGTCTCCGAACTGAATTCTGTCAATTCATCAAGAAAAAGAACACCGCGATGAGCCAGACTGATCTCTCCGGGTTTTGGTACTTTTCCGCCTCCTGCCATCGCCACATCGGATATCGTATGATGCGGATTTCTGAAAGGCCGTCTCATCATCAGTCCTTCTTCAGAGTGAAGCAGGCCAGCCACGCTGTACAGTTCTGATACTTCAAGCACCTCTTCCCATGTCATAGACGGCAGGATCGTCGGCAGTCTTCTGGCTGCCATGGACTTTCCGGCTCCCGGAGGCCCTATCATCAATATGTGGTGCATTCCTGCCGCTGCAATCTCCATTCCCCGCTTCAGCATCTGCTGACCACAGATATCCGAAAAATCACAATCATCCCTATTATTGTTCCGCTGCACAGCCTGCTCTCTGTCCATCCAGGCTGCTTCAATCATACATGTACCATTGAAGAAATCTATCATTTCCTTCAGTGTATGTATTCCATAAACTTCTATATCATCTACAGCTGCTCCCTCAAAGGCATTTGCTGCCGGCACAATACATCTTCCATATCCCATCCTTTTTGCCATCAGAACAATGGGAAGAATACCGTTTACGGCTCTCACACAACCGTTCAGACTCAGTTCCCCTGCAATAACAGTATGTTCAAGTTCTTCCTGTGGTAAATAGCCGTAGGCGCATAAAACCGCTGCGGCTATGGCCAGATCATACGACGTTCCCGACTTGCGCACATCCGCAGGCGATAAATTCACAATAATTCTTCTTGGATCCAATACAAAACCGGCATTCCGGATAGCGGTCCTCACCCTCTCTCTTGCCTCCCTGACCTCGGCAGACAGATATCCCACCATTTCAAAAAAAGGAAGGCCGCTGCTGACATCCGCCTCCACCTGAACCACATAGCTGTCAATCCCCGTCAGAACAGCACTGATTGCTCTGCTAAACATATATTTTCCTTTCCTGCAGCATCTCTGCCCCGCCCCTGTGCAGGTAATTATAAACATCTTTTAGTTCTCTGGCAATCATCATTCATCGACAAAAATCATCATTCATTATGGATTTTGTCGAAAGATTGTAGATGATTTATTTTCAAAATTCTGGTATAATGTCGCCATGAAGCAAATTTTGAATGATGATAAAGGAGTTTGAAGAATATGCGTGCAGTTATACAGAGAGTGACACAGGCCAGCGTAGCCGTTGATGATCATATAATCGGAAGTATTCAAGACGGTTTTTTAGTTCTACTGGGAGTAGCAGATGAAGATACAGAAGATGACCTGAACTACATGGTGAAAAAGATTACACAGATAAGGATTTTCGAAGATGAGCAGGGTAAAATGAATCTCTCACTGAAGGATACAGGCGGTTCTCTGCTGATTATTTCCCAGTTTACCCTGTTTGCCAGCACCAGAAAAGGGAACCGCCCAAGTTTCACCGAGGCTGGTTCCCCTGAATTTTCAAAAGAAATGTACCTGAAGTTTATCGACGCATGTCGTGCTCAGGGTATACATACCGAAGAAGGAGAATTTGGCGCCCATATGGTTGTTTCACTGGTCAATAACGGTCCGGTCACCATCACCATAGACAGTCATCAGCGTCATTAGGTTTCACAAGTTCAATCCTAAAAGGATGCCGGAAACGCTTCCTTTTTTCAGGATATATTTCCGGCATCCATACAATATCAACTTACAGCAGGGCCCCTTTTATGCTCTCAGATAGGTCCTCATATTCTGGAGAGCCGTCTTCTCTATTCTGGATATCTGTGCCTGGGAGATGGCCAGTTCATCGGCCACCTCCATTTGTGTCTTTCCTTCGTAAAAGCGCATCTGAATGATCTTGTTCTCACGATTGCTCAGGCGTTTCATGGCATCACTGAGAGCAAGGTTCTCCACCCAGCTGCTCTCACCGTTCTTTTTATCACTGACCTGATCCATGATGCAAAGCGTATCCCCGCCATCTGTATATACCGGCTCATATAATGACACCGGGCTCTGGATCGCATCCATGGCAAAAACAATATCCTCTTTGGCAATACCTGTTTCCTCTGCAATTTCGGCCACCGTCGGTTCCCTGTTATTCTTATTCATCAGAGATTCTCTGGCATAGATAGCCTTATACGCTGTATCACGCAGCGATCTGCTGACTCTGATACTATTATTATCCCGAAGATAACGCCTGATCTCTCCAATGATCATCGGTACTGCATAAGTACTGAATTTGACCCCCTGTGAAATATCAAAATTGTCGATAGCTTTAATGAGTCCAATACATCCCACCTGAAACAGATCGTTGATATTTTCACTGGTTCCGGAAAAACGCTGAATCACACTGAGCACAAGCCTGAGATTGCCATTGATAAAAGTCTCTCTGGCTTTTTCATCATTCTCCTTGATCCTGCGCATCAGCGCCTCTTTTTCTTCTTCTTTCAGAAGCGGCAGCTTTGCCGTATTGACACCACAGATTTCCACCTTGTACCCTGCCATACAAATACCTCCGCATCATTAGATTGAGAATTCGTCCCATCACTAATCATGCGCATTATGAGGTTATTTTATACGACAGAAACCCTGGTTTTAGTTTCCAGAAAAATGTCTTCCGTTACATTTTAAGAAATTTTTGACGCCCATTCAAAAGAAATTGTACCACCAAATATATCCAGTGCACTGCCAATGGTAACATCCAGATGATTCTGTCCCAATCCCTTTAAAAGTTCCACATCCTCCTTACATCCAACACCGCCTGCGTAAGTAATCGGTATTCCGTTCCAACTGCCCAGCATAGAAGCAAGTTCCTGTTCAATACCGGATGCTTTCCCTTCCACGTCCACCGCATGAATCAGAAATTCACTACAGTAAGGAGCCAACAGATCCAACGTTTCTCTATCCACTGTTTTATCCGTAAATTTCTGCCAGCGGTCTGTCACTATATAATACTTCCCATTTCGCTTCCGACAGCTCAGATCCAGAACCAGATGGCTGCGGCCAACTGTTTTTTCAATAGCTTTCAAATTGTCAAAATGTATCTGACCATTTTTGAATACATATGAAGTCACGATAACATGAGATGCCCCGCATTCAATGAAATGTGCCGCATTGCCGCAATGAATGCCTCCGCCTATCATCATGCCTCCTGGAAATTCACGCAATGCAGCCTCTGCCTGTTCCAGATCCGCACCATAATATGCCGATCCCTCAGGATTCAATAAAATAATATGGCCGCCTGTAAGTCCAGCCTCCTTATAGAGCCTTGCATACCAGGCCGCATCCTGTTCCGATACAAAATTATCCACTGCCTGATTCATCTCATCCTTCAGACTTCCACCAACAATCTGCTTTACTTTTCCATTATGTATATCAATACATGGTCTGAACCGCATCGTCTCTCCTCCAGCAAAATAATCCACTATTGGTTTATTATATCCAAAAAAATCTACTTCTTCAAGACAGTGCATATATATTTTAATAAAGGGTTGTTTTCATCCTGGAGGCAATAATCATGCGCGTATGTGAACTTAGAGAAAAGGAAGTCATCAATATCAGCGACTGCCGTCGTCTGGGGCATGTTGTCGATGTTGAATTTGATCCCAATACAGGCTGTATCTGTCAGCTCATCATACCAAGCCCATCCCGTTTTTGCGGATTCTTCGGTCGTGATGCAGAATATGTGATAGGCTGGAAATGTGTCCGACAGATCGGTGCAGATATCATCCTTGTGGATGTGGATCTGGAAAAAGCATATCAGAAAACATGAATTGATATACTGAAAATAAATTGACTTTATATTTTTAATTGTATATACTTATATACAAAAATAAACCATTTTTATATCTGCCTTATGGCCATACAGGAGGAAAGTATATGAAATGCCCGTTTTGCGGGGACGATGATACCCGTGTCATCGATTCACGCCCTGCCGATGACAACACATCGATTCGCCGGCGCCGACAGTGCGAAGGCTGTCATAAACGTTTTACCACCTATGAGAAAGTCGAAACACTGCCGCTGATCGTCATCAAAAAAGACAGTAATCGCGAACCCTATGACCGTTCTAAAGTAGAAGCAGGCATTGTACGCTCCTGCCATAAAAGACCTATTTCAACGGCTCAGATTTCTGCAATTGTTGATGACATAGAAACAGAACTTTACAACCGTGAAGAACGCGAAATACCGACCATGGTCATTGGCGAACTGGTAATGAACAAACTCAAAGATCTGGATCCAGTTGCCTATGTCCGCTTCGCATCCGTCTACAGAGAATTCAAAGACGTCAACACATTCATGGATGAAATCAAAAAAATTTTGGAGAATTGACGGAATAAAGGGGATACTGTTTTCCCGGGAACATGCTCATCGCAAATCGTTCCCGTGGAGAACAGTATCCCCTTTATTCCTGTTATTTCTTTTTTCCTTCTTGGATTTTGTTCAGGATTTTCTGATAGGTTGCATAGCATTTCTGATATTCTTCTTCTGTCAGCATCTCTTCGCTGTAAGCAGCCTGATGGAGTTTTTCCATGAAATACAGATATTCTCCTTCTTCCAGTGTATCAAATTTTTCCTGTACCCACGCTGCGTATTCCCAGTCGCTTAATGTTTTTTCAGGCTTCCATCCTGCTTTTTCCATTGTTTCCATGAGATGCCATTCCATGGACAGTACAGCTTTATTTCTGTTGCTTCGACTGAATTTCTGTATCTTTTTTCTGCTCCATCTGATATAACAGTATACAACGCATAAAATGATCAATATCAGGGCTGCGGCCACGGCTGCCGGATGGAAATAACCATCATCATTTCTGTTGGATTCACCGTGATTCCCATCGAATGTTTCCGGTGTGTTCACGGTACCTGATACTGCCTCAGAACTCTCATCTGTGCCATCCATATTATCTTCTGCGGATTCGTCAGCTTCTCCATCTTTGCTGCTTTCTCTTTCTGAATCCCTGTCCTGAGTTCTGTTCTCATTCTCTGCCTCTGTGCTTTCTGATTGGTTTTGACTGTTTTGTCCCTGGCTTCTGACGCTGTCCGCCGGTGTCATATCCACCGGAAGCCAGACACCGGAATCAGAATCATATACTTCCGCCCAGGCATGTCCTCTGTAACCTGTAACATCCGCATGATACTGACCTGTTTCATTACTATAGCTGAAATCGTCAGGCCAGATCACATAACCCGTTACATATCTGGCCGGTATGCCCGCCATTCTTAAAAGTATAACACCTGCAGAAGCAAAATGAATACAGTAGCCCTTTTTCTGACGTCCATAAAAATCATCGATCAGATTAGCGCCATCCGGAGGATTCTCAAGATCATATTTTTCATATGTACAGTTTTCTGCAAGATCCTCCTGAATTATCTCTATCCATTGGCTGACACTTCCATTACCATAAATTTCATACAGCTGCCTGTATCGGTCAGCCAGTCCATCCATACCATCCGACACCTCAAGATATGTATCCTGTACATAAGCTGTATACTCATTAAACAGAAGCTGTACATCCGAATCGATCAAAAAACTGTCAAATATTTCCGCCAATTCTTTGCCATCTGCCATCTGTAAACCATAAAAAACTGAAGATGATGATGTCTGAAAAACGCTGTCCCCCTCCATGATCAGACTTCCCGTATCAATACCGTAGGGAACCCATGTATCATTTGAGATACCTCTGTCCGTAATCTCATAACTGCATTCCGGAGTCAGCCATGTTGTTTTCAGGCAATGGTACAGCTGCATAGCTAAAATCTGTTTTGCCTCGTCATATGACCAGCGTTCTGAAGACTGCCATGACACATAAATATTATTTAGTTCAGTATCATTCACAGATTCCCACTGTTCCTTATTGATATTGTAGAAGGCACCTGCATAGTTCTTTAAATAGATCTGCTCCTCCGGCTTTTTGTCCGTATCTATTTCAAGGGCAACAGCCCCTGTCTGAACAGGCGCCCTGTTGGTCAGCCTTCCTGAATCATCCAGGAAATTAACTTCCATCAGATTCTGCAGCCTTTCCAGTGGTGCAGTATTGCCATCCTCTCCCGAAAGCATCTCTCCCACAGCCGCTATCATTTGCTGGGGGTAGTCTTTGATCAAATCGTAATAGCCGTGCATTTTATCTGCAACAAAGCCTTCTGCTGCCAGATAACTGACTGCAAATACCATCAGTATCATACATACAGTAATCAGACAACTTTTTGCATATTTCCTTCTTCCCGGACTGCCATCAAAAACCGGCTCTTCGGAAAATGAAAGTACAACCAGGCCGGCAGCGGCAATCAGCAATAAGGAAACTGTTGCCACAGACGGAAAACAGTCCACCATCAGCGAAGCAGCCAGCATCAATATGGACACTATAACCGGTACAGTTCCCAGGTGCCATTTTACCGTTGTCACCCCGACTGCCAGTACGAGAATCCCCGCCAGTACAATCATTATGGGGACCAGTTCCCCGACCGGTGGATTACCGGTTTTTAATTCAATATGATAATATTCCGAAATCACGTCTGCTGCCTGATGAACTGCCGTATCAATCCCCCTCATCAGCAGATCCTTCTCCAGCCAGATGTAAAATATCAGCAGCAGGCTGGCCCCTGTGGCCGCCTGCCACAAACAGGACAAACAGACTGCTGCCTCCAGGATGATACAGAATAGGGCAGCAGCAAAGAGAATCGGTGCCAATGCTGCATCTAAGTCCAGTGCTTCGTTCAACCATTGAATACATGCCGATGTCCATACAAACAGCAGTAATCCATGCAATATGCAGACTATCCAATCCCTTTTCCCACCGTCAGATGCATCTCCATGCTCCATCATCTGCTGCCTCAGAACAAGGGTACCGGACTTCCTCTTTTGTCTTCTTCTCATATATAAACCTTTCCAGTTATACCTGAATAAGCAGTTCCGAGAGAGATTTTTCCACATTGTCCCTATCATAGCTGCCAATCCATTGATCTTCTTTTTTTATATTTCCCGCCAGATCCACATGCAGAGCCACCGCGTACAGGCCATAGGGATAGCGTTCTTTGTACATTGCTGTCATATCCACCGGCTGATCATAGATTCCGGCAGACAGAAGATACTCCGTTATCTCATAGATATCCTCAATTTTACCAATTTTGCGTTTCAGCATCCTGTCATCTTTCTGATCGTACCATGCAATAAAATGCCGGCATTTCTGTTCCAGCAGTCCATTGGCAATGGACAGGACCGTTTCAATCACAGCCTCCATCGATTCCCATGAATCTTTTCCCTTTCCTGAAAAATCTATGAAGATTCCCACTGCAAAGCACAGAGGGTCTGCAGATTCTCTGACATACAGCTCATCATTTCTGGCTGTCAGTTTCCAGTGTATCATCTGAAGCCTGTCCCCCGGCCGGTATTCACGTACCTGATAAATCTGAGAATCATCAGGCCCTGCCGCTTCCGGCTCATAATCCTCTGTCTCTCCCGCGAAATGCCGTGTTGCCTCGCAGACTGTTACTACAGTTTCATAAATCTGTGGAAGAAAAGTAATCTCTTCTGATAAATTCAATTTTTTATTCACACTGAAGAAATGAAAATAATCCCATAAACGAATACGATTGATTTCAATTCTCAATCTGCCGCAGCTATCCCGTGATATTTCATAGATAAACTGACAGCTCTGTCGGCCATCTGCATTGAATGCCAATGGATATATTTCTCCGGCACCTCCAAAAAGAGGCCTGCACTTCATACGGGCATCCATCTGCAGGACCGGAAACCAGGTACTCTGTACAACCTCTATCTGAATCTGGATATGTCCTTCTTTCTCCGCCACGGGAACAGGTATCTTCATGGCAACATCCAGATACCGGCGCTGCAGAAGTAAAATGACCATGGACAATACAGGCCACATCAGAATAGCCACAAACAGCATACTGACAATCATATTTGAAAAAACAATAGCCTCATAGGCTGAAAAAGCAATCAGCAGAATGTACAGCGCCCATCTGAGTATCATGGTTTCTTTCTCCTTACAGTTGGACGCTCCGTCTCTTTTAATATCTGTTCAATAAGCCCCGATGGTGTAACATGATTGATCCTTGCCCTGGCATTCAGACGGATTCTATGGATAGCCACATCATAAAAAACATCTGCCACATCATCAGGATAGACGAATTTCCGACCTCTGAGCCATGCACAGCTTTTGGCCATGGAAGCCAGCGCAATCGTACCTCTCGGGCTGATTCCCAGTTCTATCATGTCATTTTCTCTTGTTTTATTGACCAGACGGACCATATATTTATAAATAGCCTGATGAACATAAATCTGCTCTGCTTCCCTGCGGGCTTCCATCAGCGATCTGGCATTCATCTTTTCCAATAACAACTTTTTTAACTTCATCTATAACGGCTTCCGCCATTTGTAAATTAACAGATTGCATTAATATGTCCTCCATTCCAGACTTTTCTGTATTTATCCTTACCCTGTTTCTATTTTAACTGATTTATAAACGACATACAAGAATACTGTCCTATATTATACATATTTGATACAATGCTAGACACCCTCCATACGGACCATATCCTTTCTGAGTCTGCCGATTATTTTTTTCTCCAGTCTTGAGATATAGGATTGAGAGATACCCAGGATGTCCGCCACCTCCTTCTGGGTTTTTTCGGTACCGTCAGAGGTATTGATACCAAAACGCAGCTGAATGATCGTCTTCTCCCTTGGTGACAGCCTGGACAGCGCTTTATGAAGCAGTCGATGATCTACTTCATCCTCCATTTTCTTATAAATGATATTTTCATCTGTTCCAAGAATATCCGACAAAAGCAATTCATTACCATCCCAATCCACGTTCAGAGGCTCATCGATGGACACCTCCATTTTCAGCTTACTGCTTCGCCGCAGATACATAAGAATTTCATTCTCTATACAACGGGAAGCATAGGTGGCCAGTTTTATATTTTTATCAGGATTATAAGAATTAATGGCCTTGATCAGTCCAATGGTTCCGATCGAAATAAGATCCTCCATACCTGCTCCCGTATTGTCAAATTTGCGGGCAATATATACGACCAGGCGAAGATTATGTTCAATCAGAATTGCACGTCCCTGATTCTTTTTCTCCTCTGAACGGAGCATCTGAATAGCCTCTTTCTCCTCTTCACCTTCCAGCGGTACCGGCAGCACATCCGCACCGCTAATGTAATGGATCTCTCCATTTGATTTATAAACCACACTTCTGAATCCCTGCATCACCCGATATCCGGCAGGATTAAATTTCTGCACCATTCCATTGACCTCCTGTCATATTGAAAGCATTTAAATCAGATCCGGATGCAGAATAATCTGATATCCGTCCTCCTGTCCAAAAAGCTCATTGGCTACAGCCAGGACAGGCATTGTACAGCACAGAGAATAACACCCCTCAAAAACAGTCATTTCGTCAGCAATAAATCCCCTCATAATACCACAGCTGATGCCAATACTGCGATAGGGGATCATTCGAAGTCTTGTCTGCCAGTCCTCTTCATCCATCAGCTCCAAAGCCAGCGATTTTTCAATAATACTGACAGGATGATGCAGGATGGGTTCATAAAGACTGTTGCCGGTATCATACAGACCTTTTGCCTCTACTGTTTTCTGTCCGATTCTAATTTGAACACGGTAAATATTCTTCCAATGATGATTGTGAAATCCCATTACGCGCCCACAGCGGCGCAGAATTTCCAACAAGTGATGGGTAATGAAGTGATGATGATGAAATTGCAGGAATTGATCGTACCTCCATATTTTCTCCCAGGTGGCAGTCTGGTTCAAAATATTACTTTCCTCCTGAATTCTGGTACCGGTCTATTATAGCGCACGTCCCATAAAATATTTGTCAAAACAGGAACGGCTCTCCCTATAATCCCTCGACGAAATAGAAGCTCTTTCTGTGGAATACACCATGCAAAAAGGAGCATTCCACTCACGATTCAGTGGAATGCCCCTCTGTAAAATGCAAATTCTATTCAATTATTTCTTCTGTAAAAAGCTTGGAATCTGAATATTGCTGGATGTACCTGCCGGCTTCTTCTGAACAAATGAAGGCGGTACAGGACTTCCTGTCGGAGCCTTGTATGTACTGCTTCCTGTGTTCGTCTGATAAGTCGGTTTCTTGGTATAAGCAGGCTTCTGAGGTGCCTCAACCTTCTTCTGTTCCTCAAGACCTGTTGCAATGACTGTGATTGTTGCTGAATCAGGTGTTGAATCATCATACATGGCACCAAAGATAATATTGGCTGATTCACCTGCCAGCTCCTCAACATAAAGTGCTGCCTCATTGGCTTCGATCAGACCGATATCGCCGGAAATATTGATAATAATGTCTGTTGCGCCTTCGATTGTTGTCTCAAGCAGCGGACTTGTGATAGCCTGTTTCACTGCCTCAAGTGCCTTGTCATCACCATGGCCTTCACCAATACCAATATGGGCAATGCCTTTATCCTTCATAACTGTGGAAATATCGGCAAAGTCCAGATTGATCAGACCAGGAACATTAATCAGATCTGTGATACCCTGAACGCCCTGCTGCAATACTTCATCGGCCTTCTTCAGAGCTTCCGGCATGGAAGTTCTTCTGTCAACGATCTCAAGCAACTTGTCATTCGGGATAACAATCAGTGTATCCACGTTCTGTTTTAATCTCTCAATACCCTGAATCGCATTGTTCATACGCTGTTTTGCCTCAAACCTGAAAGGCTTTGTAACAACACCGACAGTAAGACATCCCAGTTCCTTGGCAATACCTGCTACAACAGGTGCAGCACCTGTTCCTGTACCGCCGCCCATACCACAGGTAACAAATACCATATCTGCTCCTTTGATGAGTTCTGTCAGTTCCTCCATACTCTCCTCTGCAGCCTTTGCGCCAACCTCAGGCTTAGCTCCCGCACCGAGTCCCTTTGTGAGCTTCTCGCCAATCTGCACCAGCTGAGGTGCCTTGCATAACTGTAATGCCTGACGATCTGTATTAACACCGATGAATTCAACACCGAGAATATTTTCATCTACCATTCGGTTGACAGCATTATTACCTGCACCGCCAACACCAATTACAAGAATTTTTGCAGCTGCTTCATTTTCATTTGGTTTTATCTCAAGCAAGGTTCTTCCTCCTTCATATTCTACCTTTTTATCGTACCATACTATTATATAATATTATTTTTTTTTGAAATAATCAACCTTTATTTATGAATCTTTTGTAAAAATAATCGAATCTTTTGTCGAATCATAATTCTCCAGATGCAATGTTCCCGACAAGTCATCGAGTTCCGGAAGCAGATCTTTCAGTTCTGAAACTTTTTCTTCCATATAAATATCAGGCCCCAAAAGAACTGTTATTTTTCCAATCCGAATCATATACCCCCCTTCACCGGTCTCTTCGATGGACTCGGCAGATATCTCATAATCCGCAAGGCACTCCGCAATATCCAGCATGTCATCCAGGACATCATCTCTTCCTGTTTTCAAATAACTGCTGACCTCAGCCTTCTCCACATCAATTCCTTCTATAAGCGGAATTGCCTCAATCATGTCTTTCTGACTCAGAATAACCAGACCGCTGTCATTCACATAAAAATACTGCTCTCCAATAAGAACCCCTGCAACCAGTGACTGTTCCTCCACCTCGACCCGTACCGTCTGTGGATTGACAATACTGACATTGATCTTCGCCAGCAGTTCATTGGAAGATACATCTACCTTTCTGTTCAACAACCACAAAAGCAAGGTATTGCCCTGGCATGAATCCCACCGAATGACTTCTTTCACTTCATCCTCACTGACCCGTCGATTACCTTCTATCTGCAGATTCTGCGCCCGGAAGAACACCAGAACAATAATGGCCAGCACAACCAGAAATGCAGGAATCAACAGCCAGTTCCTGTTTCGTCTCTTTCTTTTCTTCCTGCGGTTCCTCTTCCTCTTTTCCACTTTCCCTGAATCATCAATCCGGATTTCAGGGTCCCTTCTTTCCGCTTCTTCTGTCCATTCTTCATCTATCATTTTATCACTCACGGATCATCCCCCTGTTCTCTCATCCTTCAATATCATATTTATCATTCATACTCCTTCGGATTCGTGCACCCAGCTGACGCAGATCCCCACATATATCCGTATATCCGCGGTCTATATGCATAGCGCCATGAATAATTGTCTCACCATCTGCTGTCAGACCGGCAATAACCAGTGCTGCGCCTCCTCTTAGATCTTTTGCCAGAACATGGCACCCTTTCATTCGGCATGGGCCGTGTATCCACGCACTTCTCCCTTCGATCCTGATATCCGCCCCCATCTTCACAAGCTCCGGAACTGCTTTGTATCTATTCTCGAATATATGCTCTGTCATACAGCAGTCCCCGTAAGCGCTGCACATACAGGCCATCATCTGAGACTGCATATCTGTCGGGAACCCCGGATAAGGCTGTGTCTCAATATTCCGAACTGAAAGAAGCAGAGATGGTGCTATTATTTTAATACTTTCTTCATAAATAATCAAGCCACAACCTGATTCTGCCAGCACATCCGCAACAGCCTGCACCGGTTCAATACCGATTCCCCTCAATACAATACTGCCACCTGCTGCTGCAGCAGCAGCCATATAGGTACCGGCAGCAATCCTGTCCGGCATAATATGATATTCCGTATCATGCAGACTATTCACACCTTCAATGCAGATACTGTCTGTTCCGGCCCCTCTGATTTTTGCTCCTGCCACATTCAGAAAAGCGCATAGATCAGCTATTTCCGGTTCTTTCGCCGCACCACGTACAACTGTCACACCCTCTGCCAGCACCGCCGCCAGTATGACATTTTCTGTAACCCCCACACTTGGATATGGAAGTGTCATATCCGTCCCGATAATTCCTTTCGTCCTGCAGTGCAGTCCCTCTTCCTTCGAATCGATCTGCACATTCATCTTCTTCAGTGCCTCGATATGCCAGTCAATCGGTCTCGCACCAATCGTACAGCCACCAGGATAAGGCATCGTCACCTCCTGTCCCCGTCCGAGCAATGCCCCCAGCAAAATGATAGAGGAACGCATCGTACCTGCATCCAATGCGGAAATTGCTGCCGTTTTTATATCGGCCGCATCCAGTGTAAGCCCATCCTCCTCCCATCTTGTCTTGACACCCAGATTTTCAAGAATACGTATCATATGTTCCACATCTCTGATTTTCGGACAACGATACAATCTGGTCACGCCCCGGTTCAGAACAGCTGCAGCCATAATAGGAAGAGCTGCATTTTTTGCGCCCTGCACAAAAATTTCTCCGTCCAGACAATAGCCGCCTTGAATGTGTATACAAGCCATTTCCTCGCCTCCAGAACAGACCCTGTTATACTCTATGATATGCATTTCTCCCCATGACGTGCAATATTCTGCACCAGTCCGATTTCACACATCAGAAAAATGAGGGATGTGCCTCCATAACTGATAAAAGGCAGCGGTATCCCTGTATTCGGAATACTATTGGTAACAACCGCAATATTGATCATCATCTGAAGACCAATATGAGCCGCTGCCCCTGTCACAAGAAGCGCGCCTTCAAGATCCGGTGCCTTAGAAGCAATGACCATACAGCGCCAGATCAATAATATAAACAGGAGGACGATGATGGATGCGCCAAATAATCCCCACTCCTCACATATGATCGAAAAAATCATATCATTATGTGCTTCCGGAACATAGGCCAGTTTCTGAATACTGCGGCCATATCCCTTTCCAAAAATTCCACCGGAGCCAATTGCATATAAAGACTGTCTGGTCTGATATCCCTTCGGGTGGGTTTCCACATTCAGCCATGCTTCAATACGGTCAACTCTGTAAGCCGCCAGCTTCAGAAATATGCCCATAAGGCCGACACCCATTCCTGTCAGGGCAAAAAAAGGAACAAACTGACGGCTGGCTGTAAATATCATAATAAATGCAATACCCAAAATGATAATTCCGGTACTTAGATTTGTTACCATGACCATAGCTGCCACCGGCATGACCCACAGAAACATGAGAATAACACCTTTCCATTTTGCCATAAGCGGTTCTGCTGCACTGCAGATAGAAGCCAGAAAAATAATCAGGATAAATTTTGCAAATTCTGAAGGCTGAAAACCAATAGATCCAATATATATCCACCGTTTCTGCCCATGACTGGCCGTTCCTATGACAAATACGGCAGCCAGCAAAAGAACAGACAAAAAATATAAAGGCAGCGACCATTTGAGCAGCCGGTGATAATCAACAGAAGCCATTAACACCATTGCTGCCGTTCCCATCAGCACAGTCAGGATCTGCCGCTGGATATAATAGAATTCACTGCCCATATGCAAAGACGCCGTATAGGCACTGGCACTGTAAATCATAATTAATCCAAAGACAATCATGGTAAAGACAATCAACAGCATCATCTTATCATAAGCAGCATGCTCCTTTTTTATCCCCTTTTCAGTCATCCGGCTGCTCCTGATCTTCTGTCTCCAAACTGATATCCGGCTGTTCTCCAAGATAATATGGCAGAATATTTTCAAATATTTCTCTCAGTACAGGCGCCGCAATGGTTCCTCCATAATAAGTGCCTGCCGGTTCATCAATCATTACCAGACCCACAATCTGCGGATCATCCGCCGGAGTAAATCCAATAAAAGAAGCAATATATTTTCCTGAACCGCGAGGCAGCTTCTGGCTGGTAGCAGTCTTGCCGCCAATACGGTACCCTTCGATATAACAATTCTTCCCTGTGCCCTCTGCCACAACCTTTTCAAGCAGTTCTCTCATCGCAGATGAAACTTCCTCGCTGACAGCATTTTTCTCCCCATCATATTTAAACGAGAGGATATGGCTCTCTGAATCAACGGAAGTCATGCCCAGATGTGGGGTTACCAGTTCTCCTCCGTTGATAACCGCACTCACTGCCCGAAGCATCTGAAGAGGGGTAATCTGAAAGGATTGACCAAAGGAAATCGTTGCCAGTTCCACCTCACCTACATTTTCTTTCTGATGCATAATAGAGCCGGCCTCACCCGGAAGATCAACTCCCGTCTTCTCCATCAGGCCCAGTTTTTCGAAATATTGATACATGGCATCTGCCCCTGTCCGAAGACCCACTTCAATAAAAACCGGATTACATGAATTCATCAGCCCTTCTACAAAGGATTCTGAGCCGTGGCCGGCAATTTTATGGCATCGTATTCTTCGGTCCTCCACAATCTTATAACCCGGACAATAGAAACGATCTGTCAGGCTGACTGCTCCCGTTTCCAAAGCTGCCGTTGAAGTAATAATCTTAAAGGTGGATCCCGGCTCATAGGTATCATTCAGACAGCCGTTGCGCCACATCTGATTTAAAGCATCCTGCATATCAGATGTAGTGCCTGATATCGGAGTCTCCGATATCGCTTCTATAAGTGTATAGGGCGCATTCAGATCAAATTCCGGTACATCCGTCATGGCAAGAATTTCCCCATTCTGAGGATTCATAAGAATAATGGAAACTCCCTTTGCCTCCTTCTGTTCCAGGATTTTTTCTGCTGTCTGCTGCACATAGGACTGTATCGTATAATCAAGACTGATGTACAGATCACTGCCCGGAACCGGTTCCACTCTGCTCTCAGATACATTTTCCACTTCGACACCTCTGGCATCAGTCACAGTTAGTATAAATCCCTCTTTACCTTTCAAATATTCATCATATTTAACCTCCAGACCAATAATACCCTGATTATCGCCGCCGGTAAAACCCAGAACTTTTGCTGCAAGATCGCCATAAGGATAGTATCGTGTATAATCTTCATCTATCATAACACCATCCAGCTTGCAGGCACGTATCTCATCGCCAATGTTTTTATCCACATTAGTTTTGATTCTTTCTATGGATGATACTTTTTCCACTCTCTTGCTTACATTTTTCTCTTCCAGATCCAGTTTTTCCGATAGAACAGCAATCACCTGTTCCGGATCCGTTATCTGGTTATGGATAACTGAAATTGTACAGACGGCTTTATTATCCGCAAGTATCACACCATTTCTGTCATAAATCAATCCCCGTTCTGCCTTAATACTCCGCTCTCTTTCATGCAAAGCATCGGCCTGTTCCTGATAATATTCAGACCGGAATATCATCAGATATGCCAGCCGTCCCATCAGAACCAGACCGATGCCCACAATAAAAGCGGTCACTATGAGCATCTTTCGTCTATGATAGATTTTAATATGCATTCATACGCCCGCTTTATATTTATTAATATAACTTATGTTATTGAAATTGTATTAGAACTGCAAATTCACCAGCGTCATTCTATCAGTCATCATTGTCACCGGAGTAGCCGTCTTCCTCATCAGAATCGTCGGATCCATCATCAGATAAACTACCATCCGGATCATCTCCCGCTTCATCATAGGAAATGTCATCCGAACCATCTCCTTCTTCATCATAGGAAACATCATCTGAATCATCGTCTTCAGCGTCAGTTTCAATCTCAGAAGGATCTATTTCTTCCGTTGGAAATATCTGCATATAGGGAAGAACTTCCGCAAAAATCTTCCCGGCAATGGTAGAAGCAAAGGAACTTTGTCCCTGATCATCTGCATTGGCCTCATCTACAACCACATAAACAACGATCTGAGGATCATCCATCGGCGCTGCACCTATAAATGAAACCAGTCTCTCCGGACCGCCTCTTGGCACTTTTTCGGCTGTACCAGTCTTTCCTCCTATCTTATATCCCGGAACCTTTGCATACCTTGCAGTTCCATTTTCAACAGTTTCATACAAGGCATTCCTCATCCACTCTGAAGTAGCCTCAGACACAGTTGTCCGCATTAATGTTTTATCAAACACCTGCACCGTATTGCCGGTATCTGTTTTTATTTCCGTAACCACATGCGGCTGATAATAATGACCGCCATTGACAATCGAACAGAATGCCGAGGCCACCTGAACCATTGTCGTATTATATCCCTGACCAAATGAGCTCGTCCAGAGTTCTACCGGTCCCATGTCATCTTCATGATAGATTGTACTTGAACAGCTGGCTTCTCCCGGGAGGTCAATTCCCGTCAGCTGCCCCAGTCCAAACATTTTCTGCATACTGATGAAATTGCCGGCCCCGATTTTATCACTTATCTGCATCATGGCATCATTGCAGGAATACATAATCGTTTCCTGTAAAGTCAGCAAACCATGTATGCCATTACACGAAACAAAAGTTTCTTCGCTGCTGCTTCTATAGGTCTGACCGCCATCACAATCAAATGTATCACTGTCTTTGACAAGATCGTGCTCCAGCGCATAGGCAACGGTCATGGTCTTGACCGTCGACCCTGGTTCATAGGAATCATTCACACAGAAATTCCGCCATACCGAATAAAGCCCATCTGACATTTCCTGATCTGTCATTGCTGACAGTTCTTCCTCTGTATATCCCATTACCTTCATGTCTCTTGGATGATTCAGATCAAAGACCGGCGCACTGGCCATGGCAAAAATCTCCCCGTTATTGGGATTCATCACAAGGGCCGCCACATTTTCAGCGCCTGTTTCTTCCATAAATTCATTGATATATTTTTCCGCAATACGCTGAATATTGATATCAATAGATGAAACAACAGTCTTACCATTCTGAGGCTGCTCTGTTACCTTCTGAAGATCGATATCATCATCCAGGTATCCATATCTTCGTCCGTTAATACCCGTAAGCGTATCTTCATAATAACTCTCCAATCCCCACAATCCCTTGTTATCTCCCGACGTAAAACCAATCAGATCACAGGCCAGAGTTGAAAAAGGATACAATCTCTGATAGCTTTCTTCAAACCATATACAGGAAGCCACCACTTTGCTGACAGTCAGATCCTCCTCATCCTCTGAATCAAGAAAATCATCATAGGGTTTCTTCTCATCATAGGTCATCTTTCGTTTCAATACCACATATCGGCTGTCCGGCTGCTGTTCCAGAATATCTGCAATTTCATCCCGATCAATGGAAAAATATTCTTCCAGCACCTGTTCTACGTATTCTGAAGCTTTCTCATCATTATTGTGGGTAACTACATATGGATCCAGCACCAGATTGTAAACCTTTTCACTGGTTGCCAGGACAGTTCCATTCCGGTCTGTAATATCCCCTCTTTTATAAGGAATACTCTGTCCATCATAATTGAGCAGAGACAAAACATTCTTCTCATAAGTCTCTCCACTGGTCACATTAATCTGTATTAATCTGATCATTAATATAACAAAGCAAATAAGAACAAAGAAGAACACAAGAAGCAGCCTTCTTCTGTTCGTCTTTGAAAATCTGCGTATTCTCCTTTTTCCCGAGGCAGTCCTGTGCTGCCTGATCATCACATTCTTCCTGCGTTTTTTTCTATCTGCCATTTTACCACCCGAACCCATCCGCTTTTAACACTATCGCCTGCCAGGTATTGATTCATATTGCCGCACATAATCACTATTACTGCTGTTATAATAAATCACCTGTTCTTCATTTGCACAAACCATTCCAAGACGCTTCGTTGCAATCTGATAAACCTCTTCCAGATCTATCGTCGTATTCAGACTTTCTTTCAAAGAGTTATTCTGCTCCTGAATATCCTGCAATTGACTCTGAAGAGCAGCTACGGATCGTTCAGCTCGGGTCAGTTCAGAATTCGAACGCATATACATAAAGCATGTTCCCAGCGTAATACCTACAGAAATGATCAGGAATAATGTGTATCTGAGGTCAAAAACAGACACTCTTTTTTCATGACGGATCTCCGGTTCCTGCTGGCGCACCTGCTGCTTTTTCTTCTTTTTTTGTGGTTCAGGCTGAACATTCAGCCTTCTGGCAGTATTCCCATCTATATAATAGCGTTCGGATTCTCTGCGACGTCTCGCTATATTGTTATTATTATTCCCTGTCATCCAACGCCATCCTTTCTACATTCTAAATAGCAGTCTCTGTTGTCTGCTTAATACGTTCAAACACTCTGAGCTTGGCACTCTTTGAACGGCTGTTGACCGCCAGTTCCTCTTCCCCCGGCAAAATCGGTTTTCTTGTAACCACTCTGCCTTTGGATTGTTTCCCGCATACACACACCGGAAACGACGGCGGACACGTACACGGACGCTCATTCGTGTTGAATATATTCTTCACAATTCTATCCTCAAGTGAATGAAATGTAATCACGCATATTCTGCCGTGATCATTCAGCAAATCTATCATCTGATCCAACGTATTTTTTAAAACATCCAGTTCCTGATTCAATTCGATCCGAATGGCCTGAAATGTCTTCTTGGAGGGGTGTCCCCCTTTTGCCCGGACTTTCATCGGAATAGATGCCCTGATGATCTCTGTCAGCTCACCCGTAGTCTCAATAGGCTTTATCTCTCTTGCAGCTGCAATATGTCTGGCAATGTTTTTTGCAAATCTGTCTTCACCATAATCCCTGATAATACGATACAGCTCCATCTCCGAATAGCCATTGACAATATCCCTGGCAGTCTTCGTCTGGCGCTGGTCCATGCGCATATCCAGCGGCACATCTTCCCGATAGGTAAATCCCCGCTCTGCCGTATCCAGTTGGTAAGATGAGACACCAAGATCCAGAAGTATACCATCAACACCGTGAATACCCAGTTCATCAAGAACCTCCGGCATGGCACTGTAGTTGCTGCGTATAATCGTAACTTTATCACCAAAAGGAGCAAGTCTCTGCCCTGCCGCTTCTATAGCCGCGCCATCCTGATCAATGCCAATCAGACGGCCGTCTTCACCAAGGCGGGCCAGTACTTCACTGGCATGTCCACCTCCGCCAAGGGTTCCATCCACATAAATCCCGTTTCCCTTTATCGCCAATTGTTCAATTGTCTCATTCAACAAAACAGAAACATGCTGAAATGCCATGCTATCCTCCTAAATCTTCACACCAAGACTAGCCATATGGGCTGCAACTGCTTCCATATCTTCATCATCCAGGTCACTCTCAACATCCCACTTCTCCACGCTCCAGAGTTCAATACGGGTGTCCATACCAGCCAGTACAACATCCTTCTGGAGATCTGCATACTTGCGAAGCGGTGCCGGCACAAGGATACGTCCCTGTTTATCGAATTCACATTCTGTTGCCCCCGACATAAAAAAACGTTTGAACTGTCTGCTCTGTTTATCTATGGTGGATAATTCTCTCAGATTTGCGGTAAATTCCCGCCATTCTTCCATAGGATGAATCCAAAGACAGCCATCAAGGCCCTTGGAAAGGATAAACTTATCCCCTAAATTATCTCTGTACTTCAGAGGAACAATCACTCTTCCCTTTGTATCTATTGTATGATAATACTCGCCAATAAAGCCATCCATTTTGTCTTCACCTTCGTACAACGGAGCTGCCTTCTGTCTGCCACAACACAAGGCAGTTATAAAATTCCCACTTAAAACCACTATTCACCACAAATCACCACTTGTACTAACTATTTTAGTATATTTATCCCGATATATCAATAGGCAATGCTCACTTTTTCCAGTTAAATTTTTGTTACAAAATCTAATAGATTTTGTAAGATTTTATGGCACAAAATTCGCAAAAAAAAAGAACTGTTTTCAAAACAGTTCTTCTTGTTAAAAAATTTTTCAATTCTTTTTCTCTCTCTTCAGCCGCATCCGTTTCACAATAATCAGTACTGCTGACAGCACCACCAGGCAGCCGGACAGTACCCGTGACACCGGCAGTCCAATATAAGGCAGCAGCAGCTGGTCTGTCCGGAAGCCTTCTATGATAAAGCGACCGAAACCGTATCCAAACAGATACATCAGAAATACCTCACCGTCAAACTTCTTGTGCCTCCGGTATAAAAGCAGTACGATCAGTACGCCCACATTCCACAATGATTCATACAGAAAAGTCGGCTGAACCTGAATATACTGTACGCCATCCACCGTCACAGCCTTCTCCAGCAGCTCCGATGTTGTATAGGCTGCCTCATCAATGCGGATCTGCATGGCCAGCAAACCATCCGTATATCCGCCAAAAGCTTCTCTGTTGCAAAAGTTCCCCCACCGGCCGATAATCTGTCCCAGAACAAGACCCAGAACTGCTGTATCCGCCATGAGACGTATATTGCTTTTCCTGACCTTAGAGAAAACGGCCAGACAGATCAATCCGCCAATGATACCGCCATAAATCGCCAACCCTCCCTGCCGGAGATTGAATATCTCCGAAAGATGCTGACTGTAATAATCCCACTCAAATACCACATAATAAATTCTGGCGCCGATAATAGCCGATATGATGGCGCAAAGGGAAAAATCATAATACAGCTCCGGATCCTGACCCGTCTTCCTGGCCTCATATGCAATTAAAGCAATACCACACAGCATGCCAATGCCAATAATAATACCATAATAAGCAATCTCAAATCCAAAAACAGAAACACTCTTGCCAAGATGATCAATGACAATTCCCAGATGCGGGAATCGAATACTTGCACCCGTCATTTTCTGTCCCCCTTTAATGTTATGCACTCAGCTCTCAATTTTCAGATGGTCTGTCCTGCCGGGCTTCCTCCATCGTTCTCTTTATTGTAAGCTTCTTTATAATAAAAATCAAGTCACAAAATGTCTGTTCTTTTTATGGCAACTGTGATAGAATGATTTTTATGGAGCAAACCGCTCTGGATGATGAATAAATAATGAAAGTGAGGATATAGATATGAAACTAGGTATCGTCGGACTGCCTAATGTGGGAAAGAGTACGCTTTTCAATTCTCTGACCAAAGCAGGCGCTGAATCCGCCAATTATCCATTCTGCACCATCGATCCGAATATTGGAATCGTTACAGTTCCAGATCATCGTCTGAATGATCTTGCCGGACTTTATGATTCTGCCAAAATCGTGCCTGCTGCTATTGAATTTGTTGATATTGCAGGCCTTGTAAAGGGCGCATCCAAGGGTGAAGGCCTTGGCAACCAGTTCCTTGCCAACATCCGTGAATGCGATGCCATTGTCCATGTCGTCCGCTGTTTTGAAGACAGCAATATCATCCATGTAGATGGCAGTATTGATCCACTCCGTGATATCGAAACCATCAATCTGGAACTGATTTTTGCCGATCTGGAAGTACTTGAACGACGCCATGCCAAGGTGGGCAAAAGTGCCAAAATTGACAAATCCCATGCCAAAGAAAGTGAACTGATTGCCAATCTCATCACCCATCTTGAGAACGGCCAGCCAGCCAGAAGCTATCAGACAGATGATGAAGATGAGCAGGCATTGATCCAAAGCTATACGCTTCTCACCGGAAAGCCTGTTATTTATGCTGCCAATGTATGTGAAGATGATCTTCCGGATGACGGTGCATCCAATCCATATGTACAGCAGGTTCGCGAATTTGCAGCCAATGAAGGCTCCGAAGTATTTGTTATCTGTGCCCAGATCGAACAGGAAATCGCAGAACTTGAAGAGGATGAGAAAAAGATGTTCCTCGAAGATCTCGGGCTTCAGGAATCCGGTCTCGAGAAACTGATCAAAGCCAGCTATCATCTGCTTGGACTTATCAGTTTCCTGACAGCCGGTCCTACAGAGACCCGTGCGTGGACCATCAAGAGAGGCACCAAGGCGCCGGGAGCCGCCGGCAAGATCCACTCCGACTTCGAGCGCGGTTTTATCAAGGCCGAAGTTGTCAGCTATGAAAACCTCATGGCATGCGGCAATTATAACGCAGCCAAGGAAAAAGGGCTCGTTGGAATGGAAGGTAAAGACTACGTTGTCAAAGACGGAGATGTCATCCTGTTCCGCTTCAATGTATAATTTAATTTTTATGCTGTGCGTTGATTTGTATCTATAAGTAAAGAAAAGAGAAGATGTCCCGCAAAACATGCTCATCGCAAATCGTTCTGCGTGACATCTTCTCTTTTCTTCGTTTAATCCTGTCTTTGACGCACAGCAAAAAATATTTCAGTTTTCCGGGAGTACTTGCGGAATATCTTTTTCTATTACGCTTTTTCATGTCTTTGGGCTGCTCACCTCTATGATACATCAGATCAATTTCAATAGTTCTTCAAAATGATCAATAACCATGTCATAGCCATCCACATTGCCAAAGCCATACCGGGCATAAATGAACGGCACGCCTGCTGCTCTGGCTGCGTCCGCATCCCCCTGGGTATCTCCCACATAGGCCGGTGACTTCAAACCATTTCGTTCTATGACCAAACGGATATTCTCACCCTTCGACAATCCGGTGACACCGATGCATTCACAGTCATTAAAATACTTTTCTGTCCTGTTGCCGCTATAAAAGCTCTGGATATAACCATCCTGACAATTGCTCACAATAAAAAGAGGCATTTTTTCCGAAAGCTTCTGAAGTGTCTCTTCAAGCTTCGGATAGAGTTTTCCGCCATGTTCAGCCAGATAGATGTTTTCCTTCTCACAGCACTCTGCCATCAACTGCTGCCGAAGCTCTTCCGTCTGATCCGGGAACATTCTTCTCGCAATCTCGACCAGAGGCAGACCAAAATTCCCGGCCAGCTCCTCTGCAGTCACGGTTTTATGAATTTCCGGATAACTTTCCAGTACAATTCCCCATGTAGCCACAATGCCGTCTGAGGAATCCCACAGTGTTCCATCCAAATCAAATATCAAACTGTCAATCTGCATCTCTTCCTCCATTCTCCATCCTGCTGCGGCATTCACTGCAGCATCCGTAAAATACAGTCTTACTTTCATCGACTGTAAAATCTTCCTTCTCCATAATCTCCTCAGCCACCTGCTCCAACAGCACACTGTTAAAATGAATCAGTCTTCCACATTGACTGCACATCAGATGATAATGATGTCTGCATTCCGGATGGCTGCCGCTGTACTGATAACAGGCCGGTGACTTTTCGCTGAGGGTATATTTACGGATCTTTCCTTCGGTCTCCAGTGTTTTCAATACTCTGTAGACCGTTGTTTTGCCCACCCGTTCCTGACTGGCGTTCAGATCATTGATGATATCCTCCGCCCGTACATGGATATCCTGTCTCTCCCGAATATATTTGAGGATGAGAGATTTCTGCCTTGTATTCCTGTTCTGTTTCTCATCAGACATCTGCTGATTCCTCCAGACAGGTTTTAAAGAAATCATAGACATCCGGCGCCTCCTTCTTCAACCGGAATGGCTGCATCTTCTCATTCAGAAAACAATGGCCTGTCTCCCCTTCTGCCATCAGTTCCCCGGTTTCATGATCCAGCACACGATAGGCAACACTGAATTTCACACCATTAAAGCCTGTAAGATGCAGACAAATATCGACTGTATCCCCATAGTGGACTGATTTTTTATAGCGGCATTCTGCACTGATAACCGGTATGATAATCTTTCTGGCTTCAAGCTCCTTATAGCTGCACCCCTTTTCTTCGAGATAGGCAAGCCGCGCTTCCTCAAACCAGCGAATATAATTTGAATGATGAATAATCCCCATCTGATCCGTTTCATAATATAATGCCTTCCTTGTAAACACATATTCTCCGTTTATCGAAGAATCAGGAAGCTTAATTTCTCTCATATTAAATCACCCTGTTATTCTCATTTTTCTTTCTATTATAATAATTTTTCCCGGTTCTGTACAGCCCAATTTGAAAGCAGCCGGTACTATTCAGTCTTTCAAAACATATATAGGCTGAATAGTTACCAGCTGCTTATAATTTTCTGTTTTTATGCCAATTCTACTTTTGGGGCCTTTTCTCCTTCCGGGTCCTCTTCCAGAATAGAAAATGCAATATTCGTTGCATGATCGGCCACACGTTCAAGATTAGATGCCAGATCAGAGAACATCATTCCTAACTGTGCTGAACATTCGCCATCCGTCAGTCGTTTGACATGCAGATTCTGCAGTTCTCTCTCCTTACGGTCAATGGCATTTTCCAAATCCAGTATTTCTTTAAGATGCGTATCATCGTTATGATTGAACATATCCAGGGACAAATAGAGAATACGAACAGTCATATCCTGCATTTCACGGATTTCCTTTCCAGCCTCGCCGGAAATCATTTCATTCATACCAATCAGCTTCTCCACATCTTCAGCTATATTCTCGGCATGGTCTCCAACACGCTCTATATCACTGACCACATGAAACAGACCGCCCAGTTTCTTCCGGTCATCCACCGGAAGACTGATCTGATTGACATGAACTAGATAATCCGTGATCTCTTTATTCATATAATCAATCTTCTTTTCGACTTCAAAAACCTCTCTGGCCTTGGCATCATCTCTTGCCAGCAAAGCGTCGAGTGCTTTTTCCAGATTTTTAATAGCAATCTCACCCATACGATTGATTTCTCTGGAAACCTGTGGAATAGCCGTCGGAGATGTCAGACTATAACCATCTCCAATATACTGCATTTCATACTTATCCTCGGTTTCTTCATCCTCGCCCGGAACGATCATATAGGTCATATGTACAATGGCATTCATAAACGGCATCAGGATAATAACCTGGAATACCTTGAATATGGTATGCGTATTGGCAACACATCGACCCAGGTCAGCACCGGATATTGCCATGATCAGCTTTTCAACAGCATCCGATCCCAACAGTAAAATAACAGCCATAATAATGGAACCGATGATATTGAAAAGCAAATGGATAAGCGCAGCCCTTTTGGCATTTTTCTTACCGCTTAAACTTGCCAGCATGGCAGACATACAGGCGCCGATATTACATCCGAGAATGATAAAAAAGCACATTTTCAACGGAAGCAGGCCCTGCTGTGCCAGCAGCAGTACGATACTGACCGTTACGGATGAACTCTGTACAACAGCCGTAATGACCAGTCCCAACAGCAATGCCAGAAAGCGGTTATCCAATGAGGTAAATATGCTCTGAATTACCGGCAGTTCTTTTAAAGAACTCATTGAAGATGACATCGTACTGATACCCAGAAACAAAATACCAAAACCAATGATCACCTCACCGGCTTTTTTCACTGTCGGATTCTTGAAAATCATCAGCATCAATACACCAATCATAATAAATAGCGGTGCATACTGTGATAAATTAAAAGATACCAGCTGTGATGTAACAGTTGTACCTATATTGGCACCGTAAATCACACCGCTGGCCTGAAACAGATTCATCAGACCGGCATTGACAAAACTGACAACCATGACTGTCGCTGCACTCGAAGACTGAATGATTGCCGTAAAAACAATACCCACAATAATGCCAACGTATTTGTTCTTCGTAAAAAGTTCAAGAATTCCACGGAGCTTCGCACCCGCAACCTTCTCAAGGCTGTCACTCATC
Source organism: Coprococcus sp. (assembly GCA_016297495.1). Classification (GTDB taxonomy): domain Bacteria; phylum Bacillota; class Clostridia; order Lachnospirales; family Lachnospiraceae; genus Coprococcus_A. The sequence goes on along the minus strand of JAEDGN010000026.1, from coordinate 6,728 downwards.
AATCTCATACCATAGAGGAACAGGCCCAGACCTCCAATAAGTCCTAAAACCATACCAGAAACATTCATCGTATTTTCTCCTTGATTTTACTTATGTGTATTTTTTGTAAAATATTTGTAAAATATACCAATACTCACTTTAATATAAAATTTATCCATTGACAAGTCTTTTTTTCCTGTTCTTTCGCTCATGTTAGAAATCCAAAACATAAGTTATGTTAACTGTTTTATTTTTTATCTGTTGATTTTATAGAATTACTATTTTCAGCCTTACCAAAGTTATGTTAACTTTACACATTAAAAAAAATTGTCATGAAATGGCTGTTTCTGCCTCTTTCATGACAATTTTTTATCTGTACGGACTGGATTTATAATTGAGCAAGCACACCATCCAGTGCTGTAAACATCTCATCCACATGCTCTTTCGTAATGACAAGCGGTGGAACAAAACGAATAATATTGGCTCCCGCCGAAATAATCAATAACCCGGATGCAATACATTTAGAGACAATATCTCCCACCGGGATATCAAATTCAAGTCCCCGCATCAGACCCATTCCTCTTGTCTCTTTAATAAAATCATATTTTTCAACCAGAGACAGCAGCTTCTGCTCCAGATAGCCGCCCACTTCATTGACATTGTCCAGAATATTTCTGCTTTTAAACATGTCAAAAACCACATTGGCAGCAGCTGCTGCCAGCGGATTGCCGCCGTAAGTCGAACCGTGATCACCGGCCACCATGGCCTTTTCCACCTTTTCTCCTGCTACAAATGCGCCGACCGGAACACCACATCCAAGAGCCTTTGCAACAGTCAGAATATCCGGCTTCACATCATAATACTCATAGGCAAACATCTTGCCCGTACGTCCCATACCACACTGAATCTCATCCAGGATAAGAAGAATATCTTTCTCATCGCAGATCTTACGGATTCCCTGAAGGAATTCCTTATCTGCCGGATAGATACCGCCTTCTCCCTGAATCGTCTCCATGATAATGGCACAGGTTTTATCCGTAATTTTTGAGATTACATCTTCCAGATTATTATATTCCGCAAAAACCACCTTATCAATCAGCGGCTTAAAAGCCTCCTGATAATGGGGATTGCCCGTTACTGAAAGAGCGCCGATACTTCTTCCATGGAAGGAATGATTCATGGCAATAATCTCATGATCTGTAGATCCGTTGTCCCTTGTCCATGCATATTTGCGGGCCAGTTTTATAGCCCCCTCAATTGCCTCTGTACCGCTGTTTGTGAAAAAGACTTTCTTTAGCCCACAGGCCTCCGTCAATTTATGGGCTGCCTCTGCCATCGGCTCCGTATAATACAGATTGGAAACATGAATCAGCCTGTCAATCTGGGCTTTTAACGCATCATTATATTCCTTCACATTATAACCGAATGCACACACAGCAATACCTGCTGCAAAATCCAGATATTTTTTTCCCTCTACATCATAAAGATAAACACCATCTCCGTGATCCAGTATGACAGGAAAACGATTATACGTATGAAGGATTGCCTCTTCAGCATAATCCATAATCTCTTTATTGCTCTTCATTATAATACCTGCTTTCTGAACTGCCCAAGATTGCAGTACCAATACCTTTATTCGTAAATATTTCCAGAAGGAGGCAGTGTGGAATGCGGCCGTCCAGAATATGTACACGGGAAACACCGTTCTCAATCGCCTCTATACAATTATTCAGTTTCGGAAGCATCCCGCCGCCGATAAAACCATCTTCAATCAGTGCATGGGCCTCTTCACAGGAAAGCTCGGATATCAGTGTGGAAGGATCCTTCGGGTCCTTGTAAACACCTTCGATATCTGTAAGGAATGCCAGTTTCTCAGCATTGACAGCCTTGGCTATCTCACAGGCAGCATCATCGGCATTGATATTGTAGGTGTTGAAATCCTCATCCATGCCAATTGGACATACAATCGGCAGGAAATCCTTCTCAATCAGATCATAGAGTACCTTCGGTGTGACCTCTGTAATCTCTCCCACAAAGCCTATATCCTCACCGCCCGAATATTTCTTCTTTACCTTCAGAAGGCCGCCGTCCTTGCCGCTGATACCGACAGCTTTAACTCCCAGCTCCTGTACCATCTGTACAAGGCTCTTGTTAACCTTGTTCAGGACCATCTCAACAATTTCCATGGTTGCTTCATCGGTCACACGAAGACCATTGACAAAACGCGCCTCCATGCCCACCTTGCTGACCCAGCGGCTGATTTCCTTGCCGCCGCCGTGAACGATAATCGGCTTAAAACCTACCAGCTTCAATAATACCGCGTCGGCAATAACACTCTTCTTCAGTTCTTCATTCATCATGGCACTGCCGCCGTATTTGATAACAATGATCTTTCGGTTGAACCGCTGAATATACGGCAGAGCCTCGATCAATACCTCTGCTTTTGACAGGTACTGACTCATATCTTTTTCCATAATTATTCTCCTTGTTTTATTGTTTAAATTATCGGCTATTCAGGATCCTATCCTATGAACGATAATCCGCATTAATCTTAATATAATCATAAGTAAGATCGCAGCCCCAGGCAGTTGCTTCCTCACTGCCCATCTTAATATCAGCGATGGCCGTAACCTCCGGTTCCGACAAAATTCTGGTGGCCTCTTCCTCGCTGTAATCAGCTGCAATACCATCCTTCATGATCTGAATACGTCCCGCTGCACTTTCAAAGAACAGGTCAACCTTTTCCGGATCAAATTCAGCACCGGAATATCCCATGGCACAGAGAATACGTCCCCAGTTGGCATCATGACCGCAGATGGCTGTCTTTACCAGGCTGGATGTAACAACGGATTTACTGAGAGTTACAGCCTGAGCCTTTGTGGCCGCACCAATAATCTTCACTTCAAAGAGAGCGGATGCCCCCTCTCCGTCTCCGGCAATTTTTTTGCAAAGAGCTGCATTGACAGCGTGAAGTGCCTCACAAAAAGCCTGATAATCTTCATTCTTGCTGTCGATCACCACATTGCCTGCCTGACCGTTGGCCAATAAAAGTACCGTATCATTGGTGGATGTATCCCCATCAACAGAGACCATATTATATGTATCTTTTATATCCTCACTAAGCGCATCCTGAAGCAGTTCCTTTGTAATGCAGGCATCCGTCGTAATAAATCCCAGCATCGTGCACATATTCGGATGAATCATGCCTGAACCCTTGCACATACCGCCCACAGTCACTGTTCTGCCGCCAATCTCAAAGGTTACAGCCACTTCCTTCGGCACCGTATCTGTCGTCATAATTGCTCTGGCAGCCTGATGACCTGCTTCAATGCCGCCATCCAGGGCCGGTACCAGCATATCGATGCCGGCTGCAATTCTGTCCATTTTCAACTGCATGCCGATAACCCCTGTCGAAGCCACCAGTACAGTATTCTCTGCAATACCAAGAACCTCTGCCGCTTTTGCAGCTGTTTCCCTGCAATAGGCCATGCCCTGAACACCTGTACACGCATTGGCAATACCGCTGTTACACACAACAGCCTGAGCATAATCAGATTCACAGACCACCTGCCGGTCCCATTTCACCGGAGCCGCCTTAACAATATTCGTTGTAAAGGTTCCTGCTGCCACACATGGCACTTCACTATAAATCATTGCCATATCTGTCCGTCCCTGATACTTGATTCCCGCTGCTGCACTGGAAGCCTGAAATCCCTTTGCCGCGGTTACACCGCCTTCTATATATTTCATCTTGTCCTCCAATTCTAATCATTGAATACGGTCAGATTCTCTTCATTCAGAATCAGATCGTAGTAGTTTCTGTCATCCCTGCAATTCCATCCTATGCGTTTCCAGAACGCATTGCCCACCTCATTCTTCGTAAAAGCAATCAGATAGACTTTATTAATATGCTCCTGTTTCAAAGCTTCGATCGTCCATGCCACCAGCTTCCGGCCGATACCCAGCTTCCGGTAAGCTTCAGCCACACAAACATGATACAGGCATCCCTGACGGCCGTCATGTCCGCAAAGGATAGAACCCACAATCCTGCCATCCATCTCAGCCACCACACTCGTATTTGGATTACGCATTAAAAAACGTTCAACACCTTCTCTGGAATCATCAATGCTCCTGATGGCAAAACCTTTGATTTCCGACCAGAGAGCTGCCACCTGATCGTAATCATCAATTGTCATTGTTCTAATTAAATACATAAATGTAACTTGCCTTCCGCCCCATCATTATGGGAACATTGGCACAAGATCAAGCCCTGTGCTCTCTTCAAGACCAAAGATCAGATTCATATTCTGAACGGCCTGACCGGCTGCTCCCTTCACTAGATTATCGATGGCGCCCATCATTATCACACGGTTGGTTCTCGGATCAATTTTATAATTAATATCTACATAATTACTGCCTTCTACCCAACGGGTCTCCGGACACACTCCCGGTTTCAGAATACGAATGAATTTTTCAGAACCATAATATTTCTCATAAGCGGCTCTCACATCTGCATCCGTTACGTTTTCCTTCAAAGAAGCGTATGCTGTTGCAAGAATACCTCTGTTCATCGGCACCAGATGGGGTGTGAAGCTTACAACAATCGGATATCCTGCCGCATATCCCAGCTGTTCCTCTATCTCCGGTGTGTGACGGTGACTTGCCACACCATAGGCTTTTATATTCTCATTGACCTCACAGTACAAGTTGGCAGTTTTGGCTCCGCGTCCCGCACCGGAAGTTCCTGACTTGGCATCAATAATGATTGTATTCGGATCAATAAGCCCTTCCTTCACCAGTGGATAAATTGTCAATATCGAGCAGGTCGTATAACAACCCGGATTGGCAATGAGTCTTGCTCCCCTGATATCCTCACGGTTGATCTCACAAAGCCCATATACTGCTTCTTCTATATAAGAAGGACTTTTATGTTCAATACCATACCATTTCTCGTAAACACCCACATCCTTGATACGGAAATCTGCACTCAAATCAATAAGCTTTACCTTACTCAATATCTCCTCATTTACAAGAGAGGCACATAACCCCTGCGGTGTCGCTGTAAATATTACATCCACTTCATTCGCCAGTGCTTCCATATTATCATCCATACAAACATCATCCACAATCCTGAACATATTCTGGAAAACATCAGCATAAGGCTTGTCAATATAACTTCTTGAGCCATACCATACAATCTCAGCTTCCGGATGCTGTATCAGCAGACGGACCAGCTCCTGTCCGGCATAACCCGTTGATCCAATAATACCAACTTTAATCATTCTTCTGCTCCTTTATCCTTTAAAGACTTCAAAGTACCTTCTGTTGTTACTCCTTTTACCCGGATGCACCATCTTCAAAAACCTGTACCTTCCGGCTTCTATCTATATTAATACATATAATCCATTAAGTAAAGTACCAAAATCAAAAAAACAATTAATATTTATGCATTGTACATTAATAAAAATACATTTTTTCTAAAAAACTATTGCAATATTTAAAGTACTGGTGTATAGTAATTGAGAGCACGGGGCAGCTAAGCCTGTCATGAATCAAAATGAATAAAGATTATTTTTTAGAATGGAAATACACCATTCCATTACATAGGAGGATTTTAAAATGAAAGAGAAAGTCGTATTAGCATATTCAGGTGGTCTTGACACAACAACAATTATTCCATGGTTAAAAGAAACATTTGATTATGAAGTTGTTTGCTGCTGCATCGATGTCGGTCAGGGCGAAGAGCTGAACGGTCTGGATGAGAGAGCCAAATTGAGCGGCGCTTCCAAATTATATATAGAAGATATCGTTGATGAATTCTGTGATGATTATATTGTTCCTTGTGTACAGGCCAATGCCGTTTACGAGAACAAGTATTTACTGGGTACTTCCATGGCCCGTCCGGGTATCGCCAAGAAGCTGGTTGAAATTGCAAGAAAAGAAGGGGCTGTTGCCATCTGCCACGGAGCTACAGGCAAGGGCAACGACCAGATACGTTTTGAGCTCAGTATCAAAGCCCTTGCTCCGGATATTAAAGTTATCGCTCCCTGGAGAATGACAGATGTCTGGACCATCAAATCCCGTCAGGATGAAATTGATTACTGTAAAGCCCATGGTATTGACCTGCCATTTTCTGTTGACAGCAGTTACAGCCGTGACCGGAACCTGTGGCATGTAAGCCATGAGGGCCTTGAACTTGAAGATCCGTCTCTTGAGCCGAATTACAAGCATGTACTGCTGGCTACCGTTCCTCCGGAAGAAGCACCGGACGAACCGGAATATGTGACCATGACATTTGAAAAAGGAGTGCCTACATCTGTAAACGGACAGAAAATGAAAGTGTCTGACATTATCCGCACATTGAATGCTCTGGGCGGCAAGCACGGCATCGGTATTGTTGATATTGTTGAAAACCGTGTTGTAGGTATGAAATCCCGCGGTATCTACGAGACACCGGGCGGAACCATCCTGATGGAAGCCCATCAGCAGCTGGAAGAACTGGTTCTCGACCGCGCAACTGCTGAAGTTAAAAAGGAAATGGGAAATAAACTGGCTCAGGTATGCTATGAAGGCAAATGGTTCACACCACTGCGTGAAGCCATTCAGGCTTTCGTTGAATCCACACAGGAATACGTCACCGGCGAAGTTAAGTTTAAACTTTACAAAGGCAATATCACCAAAGCCGGTACAACTTCCCCATACTCCCTGTACAGTGAATCTCTGGCTTCCTTTACAACAGGTGACCTGTA
>JAEDGN010000083.1 GCA_016297495.1 Coprococcus sp. | reverse complement strand
GTAGCAGAGCTGAAGTCAGACGTAGCAGAGCTGAAGGCGGACGTGGCACAGCTAAAGGCGGATGTCAGGGAACTTCAGGAAGAGATGACAGAAGTGAAGGCAGACATCAGAGAACTGAAGACGGACGTAGCAGCGTTGAAGACGGATGTCAGCGGACTTCAGGAAGAAATGACGGAAGTAAAAGCAGATGTTTCGAATATGCAGTATATAATTGAAGAAGAACTCAGAAGAAATATCCAGGTCATTGCAGAAGGACATGGGGATCTTTATCGCAATTTGCAGAAAGCGATGAAGGTCAACACGCAGCGTGAAATGTTTCTTGTAAGACTGAATGTTCTTGAGACAGAAGTCAGAAAACTAAAGAACAACAGGAAACGGGACATTCGCAGAATAAAAGATTACTTCTTTTAAATATAATAAAAAGAATAGGAATCCGGTTCACAGTTTTTATCAGGACAAGCCGGATTCCTTTTTAAGTATGATATTCAAAGCGACGGAAGTGATGCAGATTGAAGCAGGGAAGGAGAGGACTGGTGATGGGTGTCATATCAGATTTTCAGTTAATAAATGCAGGAAAAAGAGATCAGGCTATTCTGGTGGTAAGTTTTGGGACAAGCTATAACGAAAGCCGCAAAAAGAATATTGGTGCCATTGAACGAACTATCGCAGAAGAATTCCCGGAATATGATATATGTCGTGCTTTTACAAGCCGGATGATTATTGATAAATTAAAGAAACGGGATGGCCTTGAAATTGACAGTGTCAATATGGCATTGGACAGAGCAATTGACCATGGCGTAAGGAAAATGATCGTACAGCCGACGCATCTGATGAACGGCTATGAATATATGAAGCTTGTGGATATTTTGAAAGGCTATGAGAATCGATTTGAAAAGATGATGTTGGGGGCTCCGCTTCTGACCGATGACAGAGATTTTGATGCTGTCATTCAGGCGATTACGGCGGTAACGGCATCCTTTGATGACGGAGAGACAGCTGTCTGTCTGATGGGACATGGGACGGAGGCTGTGTCTAATCGCATATATAGAGAACTCCAGGAAAAATTAATAGCAGCCGGCTATGAGAATTATTATATTGGTACTGTGGAAGAAGGACCTTTGGTAGAGGAACTGATTCATGCAATTAATAAAAAAGGAATATATCAAAGAGTTGTACTGGAGCCGCTGATGGTTGTCGCCGGAGATCATGCTCATCATGATATGGGCGGAGATAGTGAAGATTCATGGAAAAACCGTTTTGAGTCGGCCGGATATAAAGTGGAATGCCTGCTTCGGGGGCTTGGCGAGATCCCGGAGATTCGGGATATTTACGTTGATCATGTCAGAAATGCAGCTGAAATGTAATAAAGGTCTTTTCTCGGCGCTCTTGAAATTGTAAAAAGCGTATGATATGATAATTAGCAGATTTATATCAGATGTGAATTGGAGGCTATTATCATGACAAAGGTTGATATTGTAAGAGCTGAGATGGTCAAGGCCATGAAAGCAGGGGAAAAAGAACGGAAAAATGCACTGTCTATGCTTCTGAGCGCACTGAAGAATGCGACGATTGATAAAAGAAGTGCCCTGACAGAACAGATATCATTGAAGAATGCAGATTTCGAATTGCGGTATATGAAGAGTTTGTACCGCAGATGATGGATGAGGATGCGATTGCAGCTGTCATCAAAGAGACATTTGCAGAGCTTGATATTGAAGTACCGACAGCCCGTGATAAGGGCAGGATCATGAAAGTGCTGATGCCGAAGGTGAAGGGGAAGGCAGATGGCAAGATTGTGAATCAGCTGTTATCCGGTATGTTCCAATAGAGTATTGTAGCTGCCGGAAAGTGTTGCGGACTGAATTTTGATTACAATATAAAACCGCGGAGTTCCGCGGTTTTTTTGAATAAAATATAAAGGGAGATAACGCGATGAGAATCGGAATGGGTTATGATGTTCATCGTCTGGTGCCGGATCGGGATCTGATACTGGGCGGAGTTAAGATACCTTATGATCTGGGGCTTCTGGGACATTCTGATGCAGATGTGATGCTGCATGCAGTTATGGACGCGCTGCTGGGGGCGGCTGCTCTGGGAGATATCGGGAAACATTTTCCGGATACGGATCCGGCATATAAGGGAATATCAAGTATCAGGCTGCTGGAGCATGTCGGGAGACTGATTGAAGATAAAGGTTATATGATCGGTAATATTGATGCCACAATTATTGCCCAGCGTCCGAAGATGGCGCCGCATATCGGTCAGATGCGCAAAAATATGGCGAAAGCTCTGAATATATCAGAGGATAGAATTAACGTGAAAGCCACAACAGAGGAAGGACTTGGATTTACGGGAGAAGGACTGGGCATCTCATCTCAGGCAATCTGCCTGTTGGAGGAGATCGGTAATTTTGCCGGGAATGATGTGATGTATGAGGCATCAATGACTCCGGACAGTTGTGCCTTTTGTGATGGCTGCAGAAAGGAATAAATTTATGGATTTTGATACATTTATCAAGAAGGAACTGGAACCACAGGATTATCACACATTACTTCCTTATTTTAAGCTGCGGTATTCTCATACATGTGAGAATATTCTTGTCAGCAATTTCATGTGGAAGGATTATTATCATACCCGCTACATCAGAGATGATCGTGGCCTGATCTGGATTCTGGATGTGGATGGGGGGCCGGGTACGATGGTACCGTTATGTGCGCCGGAGGATCTGAAACATTACTTTGAAGTGGCACAGACCTATTTTAATGAATGCCTTGGTACAAAAATGATACTTTACCTGGCAGATAAAGAAGCTGTGGATATTTTGAATCTGGACCCTGAGCAGTATGAAGTGACGGCAGACAGGAGATATTTTGATTATATATACGATGCCCGGAAAATGATGACATTTAGCGGAAAAGTTTATCACAAGAAGAAAAATCATATTAATGCTTTCAGGAAGGCTTATGAAGGCCGTTATGAATATCGCAGTATGGAATGTGGCTGCCGGTATCGTGACGAGATCATGACGTTCTTAAAGAAATGGGAGACAGAGAGAAATATTGAAGATGCCTATCATCGTGTCGACTATGAACTGAATGGGATTGACTATCTGCTGACGAACTGCAGTTATCTGGACTATAAGATGGGCGGCATCTATATTGACGGGAAGCTGGAGGCCTTCAGCCTTGGTGTATACGGGAAGGCTGAGCGGATGGCGGTGATTCATGTGGAAAAGGCCAATCCGGACATTCGGGGATTGTATCCATTTATATGTCAGCAGTTTTTGCTTCATGAATTCCCGGATGCATTGCTGGTAAACAGAGAGGATGACATGGGACTTGAGGGCCTGCGTAAGTCAAAGCTTTCCTACAATCCGATTTATCTGGAAGAAAAATATGAGATCAGACAAAAATAATATAACAATCCGCTATGCGCAGCCTTCTGACCGTGAAGAATTGTATCGTCTTTGGCAGGCATGTTTTCATGATTCGGATAGATTTACGGATTATTATTTTGATTATTATTTCCGGGAAAACAGAGTACTGATGCTGGAGGATTCAGGCAGGCTTCAATCCATGCTCCATCTGAATCCCTACAGGCTGATGACTGCCGGAAAGCCGGTGGACACCTTTTATATCGTGGGTGTGGCGACGGATGAACAGTACAGACATCGCGGCGCCATGACCAGGCTGCTGCAGAGAGTGTTTGAGGATAGCCGCCGTGACAATGTACCCTTTGTCTATCTGATGCCTGCCGATGAGGCTATTTACAGACCATTTCAGTTTGCTTATATTTATGACCAGCATGTAGAGACTTTTGACTGGACCTCAGAGTGTGCCGGCATAGATGAGATTGTGTCGGAGATTGAAAAAGATGTAAAGCCGGTGAGAGCAGCCGGTATGAATGAGGAACATTGGATTGTATGCCGTTCTGTGACCACACTGGAAGAAAGACAGGCGCTTGCCGGCATAGTCAATGAATATCTGAGTCATTATTATGATATCTATTCATTCCGTGATGGCCATTACTATGAGCGGCTTCAGATGGAGAATCGGGCAGACGGCGGCGATCTTATGATGTTGTATTCGCAGGAGCAATGGGCAGGCGCCCTGTCCTACGCCCGGGAAAATACTGCTGAGGTACGGGAAATTATCTGCAGGCCGGAGCGTCGCCGACAGGTAATCCGATGGATGAGGCATTATTTTCGGAACGTAAGAGGTGAAATATTACCATTGATGCAAGGAGGATTTCTGACAGAATCGAGTCAGGAAGATGCTTCTGTCAAAAGCCGAATGCGCCCGATTATTATGGGAAGAATCATTCATCTTGAGCGGTGGATGCAGCTTTTGGGGACATGTACCTGTAATACATCTTTTTCGGTGTGTATGGAAATACGGGATGCATGGATAGAAGAGAATAATGGCATCTGGCTGTGGCAGTCCGGGAATGGACAGGCGATATTTGAGAGAACTGATCAGCAGCCGGATCTCTGCCTGGATATCGATACTTTGATGCAGTGGCTGACGGGGTATTGCCCGATCGGCGCGCTGGAAGCGGCAGAAAAAATGGAATTGCAGAGAGACTGCAGGGATGTACTTCGAAAAATACCTGTACTTAAGAAAAAACTCATCAATGAGATCGTATAGCAGTGATAAATATATTGACAAACCAGGTATTTTTGCATAGACTAAAATCTGAAAATGCGTATAAGTGGAGGAAGCCATGAAAATATTTAATACATTAACAAGAAAAAAAGATGAGTTTGTTCCTATTGAAGAAGGCAAGGTCAGAATGTATGTCTGTGGTCCGACTGTCTATAATTACATCCATATTGGCAATGCCCGTCCAATGATCGTATTCGACACGGTTCGCCGTTATTTTGAATATAAGGGTTATGATGTCAATTATGTATCCAACTTTACGGATGTGGATGACAAGATCATCAAAAAAGCCATCGAGGAAGGTGTGGATGCTTCTGTTATTTCCGAACGTTATATCAAGGAAGCGCAGACCGATATGGAAGGTATGAATGTCAAGGAAGCGACTTATCATCCGAAGGCAACGGAAGAAATAGGCGGCATGATCGAGATGATCCAGACTCTGATCGACAAAGGACATGCCTATGCCGTAGATGGCACTGTCTATTTCCGTACCCGTTCCTTTAGCGATTATGGCAAACTTTCCAAGAAGAATATTGATGATCTTGAGGCCGGACACAGAGAGATTAAGGTCAGTGGTGAAGATGGCAAGGAAGATCCGCTGGATTTTGTTCTCTGGAAACCTAAGAAGGAGGGCGAACCATCCTGGACGTCTCCTTGGGGTGACGGACGCCCGGGCTGGCATATTGAATGCTCCGTTATGTCCAGAAAATATCTGGGAGAGCAGATTGATATCCATGCCGGCGGTGAGGACCTGATCTTCCCGCATCATGAAAATGAGATCGCTCAGAGTGAGGCATGCAACGATAAAGAATTTGCCCATTACTGGATGCACAATGGATTCCTTAATATTAATAATGTCAAGATGTCCAAGTCCCTTGGCAATTTCTTCACTGTCCGTGAGATCAGTGAGAAATATGATCTGCAGGTACTGCGTTTCTTCATGCTCAGTGCTCATTACAGAAGCCCGCTGAACTTCAGCGCTGAACTGATGGAGGCATCAAAGAATGGCCTGGAGCGTATCCTGACAGCTGTTGACCGTCTGAGAACACTGAATCTTCAGGGAGAAGAAATGAATGACACTGAGAAGGAACAGATGAAGGACATTGATGAACTGGTGGCAAAATATGAGGCTGCTATGGAAGATGATTTCAACACGGCAGATGCTATTTCAGCTGTTTTTGAACTTGTTAAAGCAGCCAATATCAATGTTACGGAAGAATCCACCGCTGCTTTCAGAGATAAGATCCTGTCCACAATCGTTACGCTCTGTGATGTACTGGGAATCAAGACAGAGAAGAAGGAAGAATTGCTGGATGATGAGATTCAGGCCCTGATCGATGAACGCCAGGCAGCAAGAAAGGCGAAAAACTTTGCCCGTGCCGACGAGATCCGTAATGAACTTCAGGCAAAAGGAATCATTTTGAAGGATACAAGAGAGGGTGTCAAATGGAGCAGAGCTTAGAAACCTTCGCTGAAGCTTTCCGCCAGATGTACCATCTGGAGAAGCCTGATGTGCGGGAATATTCTGCTCTGACTCTGGCTTATATCGGTGATGCTGTATATGAAATGGTGATCCGTACCTATATTGTGGAGAAGGGCAACGCGCCGGTGGACAAGCTCCACAAAAGGGCCAGCCAGCTGGTAAAGGCGGAGACTCAGGCAAGATTAATTATGGCTATAGAGGATCGGCTGACAGAGGAAGAGCATGCTGTCTACAAACGTGGACGGAATGCCAAGTCCTATACCATGGCAAAAAATGCTACCATGTCGGATTACAGGAAAGCGACAGGATGTGAAGCATTGATGGGATATCTGTATCTGAACGGCCGTATCGGCCGGCTGACAGAGCTGATCCATGCAGGGCTTGCGGCATTGTCACTGATAGAATAGATGGATGAGAGAGGTTAATATGGGATATACAGAATTTAAAATCGAGGGCAGGAATCCGGTCATAGAAGCATATCGTTCCGGCAGGACCATCGACAAATTATTCGTGCTGGACGGCTGTCAGGATGGCCCGGTCAAAACCATCACAAGAGAGGCCCGCAAACAGCATACGATCATTAATTATGTGACAAAGGAACGGCTGGATCAGCTTTCAGAAACCCGTCATCATCAGGGTGTTATTGCCATTGCGGCAGCCTACGATTATGCATCGGTGGAGGATATTCTGGCAAAAGCCCGTGAAAAGGGAGAACCGCCTTTCATCTTCCTGCTGGATGGCATTGAGGATCCACATAATCTGGGGGCTATTATTAGAACAGCCAATCTGGCCGGAGCCCATGGCGTCATTATCCCAAAGCACCGTGCAGTGGGACTGACGGCAACGGTGGCCAAAACATCAGCCGGAGCTTTGAATTTTACACCGGTGGCCAAAGTCACCAACCTCGGAACGACCATGGACGAACTGAAGAAGGAAGGACTGTGGTTCGTATGTGCCGATATGAAGGGTGAAGTTATGTACAGCCAGAATCTGACGGGACCGATCGGCCTGGTCATCGGCAATGAAGGAGAAGGCGTCAGCCGCCTGATCCGTGAAAAATGCGATTTCACCGCATCGATTCCAATGAAGGGAGATATAGACTCTCTTAACGCATCTGTTGCGGCAGGCGTATTGGCTTATGAAATCGTCAGACAGAGAATAATGAAATAATGATAAGAACAATGGATCGGACAATGTGAAACTGCATATATTGAAACAGGCAGATCATTCAAAGGGATGGACGATCATGGATCAGGGATGAATTATGTGAAGCCGGAGCTTCTTGTAGTGGCGGTTGTGCTGTATTTTATCGGAATGGGTCTGAAGCAGTCTCAAACAGTGAAGGACAAATATATTCCACTGATTCTGGGAATATTGGGAATGGCCATCTGTGCGATCTACGTATTTGCTGTCTGCAGCTGTGGATCAGTGCAGGATATCGCCATGGCGGTTTTTACGGCCATAACCCAGGGAATACTGGTGGCCGGCCTGAGTACCTATATCAATCAACTGATTAAACAGAAAAATAAGGATGAGTAGTTACCATCAATTACTGTTTTATAATAATTCTACT
>JAEDGN010000025.1 GCA_016297495.1 Coprococcus sp. | reverse complement strand
ATTCGATGCCAATAAAGTGACTCCTATCTTGTGGCGGAACCATTCAGAAAGCGCCGGTACTTGAATTTTCGGAGCAAAGTGAACGAAAATTCCTAGTATCCGCTGCGCTTTCTGTTGAGCGGGAGCGCGTTCCGCATAAGATAGGAGTCACTTTATTGGCTCAAAGACCGGCTGGATCCGGAACGCCATTCGCTTCAAAAGCTTTTCTTCTGTCGATACAGGTTCCGCAGCGTCCGCACGGTTTATCGCCGCCTTCATAGCAGCTCCATGTGAGATGATAAGGTACTTTCAGTTCCAGACCTTTGTGCACTACATCGGCTTTTGTGAGGCTGACGAATGGTGCTTCGACCCTGAGCTGGCGGCCGCTTCCTTCATAAATGGCCTGGTTCATGGCATTTTTGAAGACTTCGCTGCAGTCCGGATAGGCATTGCCGGCGGCATCGTCGCTGTGGGCGCCGTAATAAATGACATCACAGCCTTTAGAGAGGGCGATGCTGGTAGCACAGGACAGAAACAGACCGTTTCTGAACGGAACATAGGTGGAAACAGGCTTGCCGTCGCTGTGCTTTAACTGCTCGGCATAGGATTCCTCCGGGATATCCTGGGTGGAATGGCTCAGGAGTGAACAGTCACTGTACTGGAAAATGGTGGTCAGATCCAGATGCAGCATTTCCACACCATAATAATCAGCTACAGCATGGGCTGCTTCGATTTCTTTTGTGTGTTTCTGACCGTAAGTGATGGCCAGGGCAATCACGTTGTCACGGCCGTATTTGTCAATGGCGAGGCCAAGACAGGTGGTACTGTCAACGCCGCCGCTGGATAATACTAATGCTTTCATGTCTTCTTCCTCCTTTTACATCAGAATGCGCATCTGCAGGGCAGGATTGTCTTTGAACTGGCCCGTAAATGTGGTGGTCACGGTCTGGGCCGATGATTTTTTGATGCCGCGGGCCGTCATACAGCTGTGGCAGCCCTGGATTCTGACGGCAATTGAGTCGGAACCGGTGACTTCCTGCATGATCTCAGCAATATCGGAGCCGATGCGCTCCTGAAGCTGAAGCCTTTTGGCTGCCATATCGGCAATGCGGGCAATCTTGCTGAGGCCGATGACCTTTCCCTTTGGAATATAGGCAACGGAGACCTTCATATCATACATAAGAGCCATATGATGCTCGCAATAGCTGAAAACTTCTATATCCTTCACAATAACCATGTCATCGCTTCTCCCGGAAAGCTCCAGATCCTCCTCAAATGTCTTATTGAACATCTGAGCAATTTCATGATTGGTATAGTTCATTCCTTCAAAGACTTCTGCATACATGCGGGCGACACGGTCCGGTGTATCCTTCAGTCCCTCGCGGTCAGGGTCGTCGCCAAGGGCAGCGAGAATGCCGCGGACATGTTCTTTGATTGCTTCTGTATCAATTGCCATTCTATTATAACCTCCTATACACCGCGCCTGTCAGGATCCCAGATGACTTTATGCATCTGGATCTGAAGGTTGATACCGTTCATACGGTTGTCTTTCATAAATTCTACAATGTCAGCCGGATCAATACTGCCAAATACAGGACTCAGATAGAGATGGCAGCGGCCTGTCAGCCGGTAATCGCGGATGATCTGTGCTGCCCGGCGGCAGTCATCCAGAGAACCCACGACAAACTTGACGGTGTCTTTGGCTGTGAGCAGATCAAAATTGTCTGTATGCATCGCTGCCTCCATACCGCTGCATGGCAGCTTATAATCCATGGTAAAGGCAGGAACATTGGAAAGGGCGGCAAATGAACTGAGATCAATGCTGCCGTTGGTTTCTATCTCGATGTGCAGATCCCGATCCGCTGAAAGGATAGCCAGCAATTCCAGAATATTTGGACGGTCCAGCGGCTCTCCGCCTGTCAGGGTCACATTCCGGATGCCTGTATCAAGGATGAGCCGGTGAATCTCTTCGGCAGTCATGGGGGTGAAGGCTGTATCCCTTTCACTGGCCCACTTCGTATCACAGTAGCTGCAGGAAAGATTGCAGCCTCTGAACCGGATGAAAACCGCCAGCTGGCCTGCAAGGGGTCCTTCACCGTTGATGCTTACAAAATGTTCAACAACTTCATAGGTCACCGACATGGTCATTCCCCCTATCCTTCGTATGTTGCGCAGTTCTGCGGTGTCTCATAAACGGTTGCCCTGTGGACCCTGTAGCCGCATTCCGTCATCCGCTCATAGAAATAACCTGCAAGGCGCTCGGCTGTCGGACGGAATGGCAGTTCAATAATCTTAAAATCCTCGGCCTGAAGGGCTTCCATCGTAGCGGGACGAAGACTGCCCTGTTCAATGATCAGTGCATGATCGAGGGCATCCACTTCCCTCTTAACGTCATTTTTAAGCTGTCCAAAATCAAAGATCATATCCCTGGTCTGTCCCGAAGGATCCAGATCCTCACGGCAGATCTCGATGATCACGCGCCATTCATGGCCGTGGATATTGCGGCATTTGCCCTCATATCCGGCAAGAAAATGGGCAGAATCAAAACTGTGTTCTGTTTTTAATAAATACATAAAAGATCCTTTCATATAAAAAAGACATAGCACTCATGCTATGTCAGTCAGATATCCTGTAACTTCATAGCCCTGGTTTTATTTATAGACAGGATGGTGCAAACGAACTGTCTCCTAATGTTATAGCATTCCCCATTAACTCTGTCAAGAAGAATGGGGAGGTAATAGATGGAATGTGGAATGGAGGTGACAAATGGGTGAGGATGTGTTAGAATGTAGAAATACAGGAGTTGAGATATGAATAAGCAGAAAAAGAGAAGGAATTCCCGGTCTCAGTCCCGTGCACGGCTGATTGCGAGGCGCAGGAGGGAGATTATTGTTATTATCGGCTGTACTTTGCTGGCATTGATCGGAGGGTATTCATGGTCGAGGGCAAGGGGGACTTCCGGTGAAGCGAGTGTGAATGAGGATGTTCTGGCCTATGAGCCGCTGATTGAAAAGTATGCGGAAGTATATGGCATCTCATCCTATGTGGCTGTTATTGAAGCGATGATGCAGCAGGAGAGCAGCGGACAGGGAACGGATGTGATGCAGTGTTCGGAGTGCTATTATAATACGGAATATGAGCAGTCACCGGGAAGTATTAAGGATCCTGAGTATTCTATCAAGACAGGTATTCATTATTTTGCCGATTGTCTTGAACTGGCAGGGTGCCGGGGGCCGGGTGATACAGACCGGCTGAAGCTGGCCCTTCAGGGATACAATTACGGACACAATTATATCAGCTGGGCTATCGGGAGAGATGGCGGTTACACAGAAGAAGGTGCACAGGCATTTTCGGATCTGATGAAAGAGAATCTTGGATGGACAGTCTATGGAGACCCGTCCTATCCGGAGCATGTATTAAGGTATTATAATTAAAGGAAGGATGAGCGATATGAGCAAATATCTGGTTGTGATCGATATGCAGAATGATTTTATTGACGGAGCGCTTGGAACGAAGGAGGCCCAGGCTATTTTGCCAAAGGTCATCGAGAAGGTGAATGCTTTCAAGGGTCCTGTCATGTTTACACGGGATACCCACGAGGAGAATTACCTTGAGACCCAGGAGGGCAAGAATCTTCCTGTTGAACATTGTATCCGCGGCTCAAAGGGATGGGAGATTCAGGAGACGCTGAATGATTATGCCCTTAAAAATCATTGTCTGATTTTTGATAAACCGACCTTCGGTTCCACCGGTCTGGCAGGATGTGTCAGCGGTATAGCGAGAATGGCACCGATCGATGAGATTGAACTGGTGGGTCTCTGTACGGATATCTGTGTGATTTCCAATGCACTTCTGCTGAAGGCGGCGCTGCCTGATACGGAGATTATTGTGGACGCTTCCTGCTGTGCCGGAGTGACACCTGAGAGCCACAGGAATGCCCTGGCTGCCATGAAGATGTGTCAGGTAACGATTCTCGGCGAATAGGGGGGCCTATGGGAAAATTGAATAAGCATCGTCTATTGATCCTGTTTTTACTGGCTGTTATTGTGATGGCCGTAATCGGGCATTTTATATTCCGGCCCGACAGGAATGCGACGCTCCGGATCATATATACCAGTGATCTCCAGGGACAGACGGCCTACACTGCCGGTAAATATGCGGGATATGAGAAGATCGCGGCTCTGGCAGAGAAGACGTCTTCGGACGGAAGTCAGGTTCTGCTGCTGGATGCCGGCAATTGTCTGGGCGGCAGTGAGGCGGCGGAGATGGATGACGGCAGCTCCATGATCACGCTGATGAATGCGGTCGGCTATGACGCCATGGTACCGGGTCCCATGGATTTTATTTATGGTGCGTCAATTCTGTCTTCGCTGAGGGCAGAAGCCGGCTTTCCTTTCCTTGCGGCCAATATTAAGAAATCTGATGGCAGCAATGCGTTTGATGATTATAAGATATTGAATATTGACGGTGTGCGTATCGGTGTTGTCGGTGTGTCCATGGGCCTCAGCCAGATACAGGCATCCAGGGACAGTCTGACAGTTCAGGATCCCGTGGAGACGGTGAAGGAAGTCATGAACAGGATATATGGCAAAACAGATGCCATTATTGTGCTGGCCTATACAGGCAGCAAGGAGATTACGGAAGCTCTGGCTGGTATTGACGGTGTCAGTATGGTCATTGAAAGCGGTGCTTCTGAAGCCTGCTCAACGAAAACAGGTGATGGAACTGTCATTGCCAGTGCAGGACAGAAGGGCAGTGTGATCGGCATAGCCAGTCTTGACATCAGCCGCGACGGAGTAGTTATCGATAACAGTTTTTATAAAGCGGCCCTGTATGACAGCCTGACTTCCACTGACAGGGTGGTCAGTGCCCTTGAGACGGCTGACGGTGATAAGGCTGATGCCGAAGCAATGCAGGTGGGCAGTGTCTATATGAAGAATGAAGAGCCGGCAGATTCGGAAGAAACAGGGAAAACAGAGACGGCCATAGGCAATCTGACGGCAGATGCCATGCTGGATGCAGCTTCCGGAGACGGTGCGGATATCGCCTGGATCAGAGACGGATCCATACAGGGAACCCTGGTGACGGGAAGTGTGACCCGCGGACAGATTGATGCCCTTTTTGATGATAATATTTATCTTGTGGCCTGTAAGATGACCGGCGGTGAGATACGTTCGGCTCTGGAGGACAGTTTCAGCAATTATCCGGATGCGGAGGATTTTCTGCAGGTAGCAGGCATGTCCTTTACATATGATGCTTCAACGGAAATCGGGAGCCATTTGTCGGATATTCTGGTTGGAGACCATACCCTTGATGATGCCAGAACCTACATTGTGGCCATGACCAATTCACTGGCCGACGAGCTGGGCTATACTTCTGAGGCATCGGGACGTATCAGCAGTTATCGGACGATAGCGTCTGTTTTATGCAATTATATACAGAAACAGTCCTTATCCAATGTGCAGTCTCAGACAACGGAGACCGGAGATGGGGAAGGTGAGGATGAATCTGTTTCAGAGACAGAAGAAACAAAGAGAGTGAACATTGTTGAATAAGATTCCACATTCTGTACATGCTATCTGCAAAGGAGTGTGACAGTATGCAGGATCAGGAAAAGCAGCAGTCTGACCGCCAGGAGGCCAATGAACAGGTCAGGGAATATGGTCAGGTGGTGTTAAAGGAGAACAGCAGCAGACATCAGATTTATCTGCTGTCCATTATTGGTGAGATCGAAGGCCATGAGCATTCTCCGTCCAATGTGAAGACAACAAAATATGAGCATGTGCTTCCGCAGCTGGCCATGGCTGAGGATAATTGTGATATTGACGGTATTCTTGTACTGCTCAACACCATGGGCGGGGATGTGGAAGCCGGCCTGGCGATTGCAGAAATGATCGCCTCCAGCAGCAAGCCAACAGTTTCACTTGTCCTCGGAGGCAGCCATTCCATCGGTGTTCCGCTGGCTGTATCGACAGATTATTCATTCATTGTGCCCAGCGGAACCATGATCATTCATCCTGTGCGCATGAATGGGATGGTCATCGGTGTCATACAGACCTATGAATATTTCGAACGGATACAGGAACGGATACTTAATTTTATTGTTAAAAATTCCCATATCGAAAAAAGCCGTTTAAAAGAGCTGATGCTGGATACAAGCAAGCTGGCCAAGGATGTGGGTACCGTGCTGGATGGTGAGGAAACGGTTGCTGCCGGTCTGATTGATGCCATCGGAGGCATCAGCGATGCGCTCCGGAAATTAAATGAAATGATCGATGATTTTAAAATTCGCTCTTGTTAAAGAGAGAAATATGTAGTAAAATGCAAATAGCATGCAGGAGGTTGTTGCGGACGACAGGCAGCAATCTCTTTTTTATGTAGCAGGATTCGGAGTACATAAGAATGCGAATGGTTTGGAGGAATTTTATATGAGTTTACTGCAGTCGATTTTCATGGGAATTTTACAGGGACTGACGGAATTTTTGCCGGTCAGCAGTTCGGGACATCTGGCATTATTTAAGAATATTTTTAATATTAATACAGAGACAGGTTTATTATTTGACACGATGCTGCATCTGGGAACACTGGCGGCAGTTTGTATTATTTACTGGAAGGATATCTGGAATCTGATTGTAGCCGGCGTACAGCTGCTGGGAGGAATTGTTTCCAATTTCCGTACATTTCTTGCGAACCGCAAGGGAGGCAATGCACCTTATAAGCGTCTGATTGACAATGCCTACAAGAAATTTGTCGTTCTGATTCTGGTTACTACGATCCCTACAGGTATCATGGGTGTTGCATTCAGTTCTCTGATTGAGAAGGCATCCCGGACATTGCTTGTTCCGGGTATATGTCTTGTCATTACGGCGATTCTCCTGCTGATTGCGGATACGCGTCCTGCAGGCAGGAAGAAGGTCAAGAAGACAAGCTATGCCAATGCGGCGGTCATCGGTGTTGCCCAGGGTTTTGCCACATTTCCGGGACTTTCCCGTTCAGGAACCACCATTACGACCTGTCTGATGCTTGGATTTGATCGTACCTTTGCTGTGAAGTATTCCTTTATTGCTTCGATTCCGGCTATTCTCGGAGCCAATATTCTGGAACTCAGACATCTTGATGCGGCAGCTCTGGCCGGTGCCAATATCGGATACTATTTTATTGGCATGGTGATTGCTGGTATTGTTGGTTTTATCTGTATCAAGATTATGATCTATGTTGTACGTTCCAATAAGTTCCAGTATTTTGCATATTACTGTGCAATTATCGGTATTGTGGCAATTATTGCATATTTCGTTAAGGGCTGATACACGAGATTAAGTTTTTGAATAGGATTTCGATAATGCGGAATATCATGTAGAGAATGGTATTTCGCATTTGTTTTCGACAAAGTGTAGAGGATGAGTTCATTGATAGAAGGAGTGATTGAATGGCTAAGAAAGCTTCAACATCAAATGCCCGTTCAGGTACGGGAACCAGAAAGACAACGACGAATAAGACATCAGTTAAGAATACTTCCGCAAAAAAGTCATCGGCCGGAAAAACGTCTGCGTCAGGGAGAACAGCAGCTTCCAGGAAGAAGCAGGAGCAGGGCTATACGGAACCTGTGCTGGATGATATCAAGCTGATCGTTGTGCTTGCAGTATGCATTTTGATTCTGCTCAGCGTATTCGGGCTTGGAGGAAGAGTGGGAGATAAGGCTGCCTATGTTCTGTTTGGTGTATTCGGACTGCTGGCTTATGCGCTTCCTTTCATTTTATTTATAGGTATAGCGTTTCATATGTCTAACAGGGGAAGTCGTCTTGCACATATCAAATTGTCAGCGGCTGCAGTTTTATTGATGATGATCATGGCGCTTATAACGCTGTCTGATCCGGCCTTTGATGGTGTGGAAGTACCGCTGGAGGGATTTTTTACTTCGGCTGCATCCCGTGAGGGCGGCGGATTGATCGGTTACAGTCTCAGCTGGCTTTTGTTCTCGGCCTTTGGCAGGGTGGGAACGACGGTCATCTTTGTCTGTATTATGCTGATTGCAGGTGTGCTGGTGACGGGCAAGAGAATATTTATCCGGCTGGGTCAGCTCATTGTCAGTGCTTTTTCTGCGCTTCGCGTACGCTTTGCGGCATGGCAGGAGGCACGGGCAGAGGAACGCCTGCGCAGAGAGGAAGAACTGGAATCGGAAGAGGATACGGATGATGACATGGATGAAGCATCGCAGGGAACGGAGGTTATCTACCGTGATCGTCCGCTTGGCAGGAAGAAGAAAAAGGCTGCCAATATTGTCATTGCAGAGGATGAACAAAGCAGGAAAACAGAGGAGAAGAATGACAGTCCTTTCACAAAAGAGCATCTGGATTCCTATGACCGGGGACAGCCGGTTCAGCCTTTACATATTCAGGTGCCTGAATTTATGAGGGGCGGTAAGCTGAATAACAGCACTATGGCCGGAAGCCCCCAGGTTCCGGTTGAAGAAATGGATAAATCAGTAGATGTGAATGTGATGGAGAATGATCTTGATCTTGTTATAGAAGGACTGGAGGAGGAAGAGATAAGGGAGAAGACAGCGGATAGTCTTTATTCCCGGGAGGATGAGCCTGCTGAGGATGAGCTGTCGGATCCGGATCCAGAGGCGGCATCCGTTGAGCCGGAGATCATCCCGGCCGGGAAGGCGGCAGAAGAAGAACCGGCAAATGAACAGAAGAAAGATGAACCCCTTGAGATTATTGAGGAAGAGATTGAAAAATATGAATTTCCGCCGCTGGAACTGCTGGAGAAGGGAAGGAACGGCGGCAGTCAGGGAGCGGCAGCTTCACTTAAGCAGACGGCCCTCAAGCTTCAGCAGACCTTTGACAGCTTTGGTGTCGGTGTGCAGGTGACCAATGTAAGCTGCGGGCCTTCTGTGACACGCTATGAGCTTCAGCCGGATCAGGGAGTGAAGGTAAGCCGGATCGTCAGTCTGTCCGATGATATCAAGCTGAATCTGGCGGTTCCGGATATACGTATTGAAGCACCGATCCCAGGCAAGGCGGCTGTGGGTATCGAGGTTCCGAATACGCATAAGGAGATGGTTCATCTCCGTGATCTGTTGGAGTCAGATAAGGCGCGGAATATGAAGTCAAAGCTTGCTTTTGCTGTGGGCAAGGATATTGGCGGTCAGACAGTGGTAGCGGATATTGAGAAGATGCCGCATCTGCTCATTGCAGGTGCCACCGGTTCAGGTAAATCTGTCTGTATCAATACGATTATCATGAGTATTTTGTTCAGAGCGGATCCTAATGAAGTGAAGATGATCATGATCGACCCGAAGGTGGTGGAACTGAATGTCTATAATGGTCTGCCGCATCTGCTGATTCCGGTTGTAACAGATCCGAAGAAGGCAGCCGGGGCGCTGAACTGGGCGGTTTCCACCATGATGGAGCGTTACAATAAGTTCGCAGAGATCGGTGCCAAGGATATTAAGAGCTACAATTCCAGAGTGGAGAATGTGCCTTATGACAGTGAACGTCATAAGAAGATGCCGCAGATTGTCATTGTTATTGACGAGCTGGCCGACCTGATGATGGTGGCACAGTCCGAAGTGGAGGATGCCATCTGCCGTCTGGCTCAGCTGGCCAGGGCTGCAGGTATTCATCTGGTCATTGCCACGCAGCGTCCGTCTGTCAATGTTATCACCGGTCTGATCAAAGCCAACGTGCCGTCACGAATTGCTTTTTCAGTTTCATCCGGTGTGGATTCACGAACGATTCTGGATATGAATGGTGCGGAAAAGCTGCTGGGCAACGGTGATATGCTGTTTTATCCTCAGGGGTATCAGAAGCCTGTCCGTGTGCAGGGGGCCTTTGTATCTGAGAATGAGATCGGCAGAGTGACAGATTATATCCGTGCCCATATGAGCAGCAAGCCTGTATATAATGATGCCATTAAGAAGAGCATGGAGTCTTCTGCGGCCAGTGCCGGTGTCTCTTCTTCCGGTAATAATGAAAGAGATATCTATTTTGAGGAAGCGGGAAGGTTCGTCATCGAAAAGGAGAAGGCTTCCATCGGCATGCTGCAGCGGGTTTACAAGATCGGATTCAACCGGGCGGCGAGGATCATGGATCAGCTCTGTGATGCCGGTGTTGTCGGGCCGGAGATCGGTACAAAGCCGCGTCAGATCATTATGACCATGGAGGAATTCGAGCAGTTCCTTAAAGAGAATCAATAAGAAGTGACGCTAATATAAAGTATAAGGAATTTTAAATATACTTATTATTAAAAGCGTGGTACTATCGAGATAGGTACTTTATTCATACAAAATGACTGTTTTTTCAGGCAGGAGGTAAATACAATGAAGACAGATATTGAAATCGCTCAGGAAGCGGAAATGCTGCACATCAGAGATGTGGCAAAGAAGATTGGTGTTGAGGAAGATGATCTGGAATTTTACGGAAAATATAAGGCAAAGTTTTCCGATGAATATTTGAAAAAGGTGCAGTCCAACCCGGATGGCAAGCTTGTCCTTGTGACGGCGATCAATCCTACTCCTGCAGGAGAAGGCAAGACAACAACAACTGTAGGTCTTGGTGAAGCTTTCGGAGAGATGGGCAAGAAGGCTGTCATCGCTCTGAGAGAGCCATCCCTTGGTCCGTGCTTCGGTATTAAGGGCGGTGCTGCAGGCGGCGGTTATGCGCAGGTTGTTCCGATGGAGGATCTGAACCTGCATTTTACAGGAGATTTCCATGCCATCACATCTGCCAACAATCTGCTGGCAGCTATGCTGGACAACCATATTCAGCAGGGCAATGCGCTGGATATTGATACAAGACAGATCGTATGGAAGCGCTGTCTTGATATGAATGACCGTGTTCTCAGAAATATTGTTGTCGGTCTTGGAACCAAGATGGATGGCTTTGTTCGTGAAGACCATTTTGTGATTACGGTTGCGTCCGAGATTATGGCTATTCTCTGCCTTGCAGATGATATGGAAGATCTGAAGCGCCGTCTGGCAAGAATTATTGTTGCCTATAATCGTGCAGGTGCGCCTGTTACAGCCGGCGATCTGAATGCTGTCGGTGCCATGGCTGCACTTCTGAAGGATGCGATCAAGCCGAATCTGATCCAGACACTGGAGCATACACCGGCCATCGTTCACGGCGGACCATTTGCCAATATTGCCCATGGATGCAACAGCGTCCGTGCGACCAAGCTGGCGCTTAAGATGGCTGATATTGTTGTTACAGAGGCAGGTTTCGGTGCGGATCTCGGTGCTGAGAAGTTCTTTGATATCAAGTGCCGTATGGCAGGCCTGAAGCCGGATGCGGTTGTTCTGGTTGCCACAGTGCGTGCACTGAAATATAACGGCGGTGTACCGAAGGCCGAGACAGGCATTCCGAATCTGGATGCTCTGGCCAAGGGTATTGTAAACCTTGAGAAGCATATTGAGAACCTGCAGAAATATGGTGTTCCGATTGTTGTAACACTGAATGCGTTTGTGTCAGATTCCGAAGAAGAGATTGCCTTTGTCAAGAATTTCTGTGAGGAAAGAGGCTGTGAGTTTGCACTCTCCGAAGTTTGGGAGAAGGGCGGCAAGGGCGGCCTTGAACTGGCAGGCAAGGTTCTTGAGACTCTGGAGAAGAAGGAGAGTCATTTCAAAGTCCTTTATGAGGATGAGCTGTCACTGAAGGAAAAGATTGAAACCGTTGCAAAGGAGATCTATGGCGCTGCATCTGTCAGCTATTCACCGGCTGCAGAAAAGGCTCTCAAGACCATTACTGATCTTGGTTTCGGCAATATGCCGGTCTGCATGGCCAAGAATCAGTACTCTCTGTCTGATGATCCGAAGCTTCTGGGAAGACCGAAGGATTTCAATGTGAATATCCGTGAAGTATATGTATCTGCCGGCGCAGGCTTCGTAGTAGCCATCACCGGAGCCATCATGACCATGCCGGGCCTTCCGAAAAAGCCGGCTGCAGAAGGCATTGATGTCAACGCAGAAGGCAGAATAACCGGCCTGTTTTAAAAACTGAAAGGTCGGGCGGTTTGAGAAAGCTGACTGCTTGTATAGTGATTTTAGATGTGTTATAGTAAAGGGGATATTGCGAAACCGGGGCAGAATACCACTGCCCGGGTTTCTGCGGTACCCCTTTTTATGTTAATGAGATAAGTGAATGGAATTCAGGAGGTAATTGATAATATGGCATTTTTAATTGACGGGAAGAAGATCTCTGCCCAGATTAAGGATGAATTGAAGATCGAAGTTGCAAAGTTAAAATCAGAAGGAACAGAAGTCAAGCTGGCTGTGATTCAGGTGGGCAATGACCCGGCGTCATCAGTTTATGTTGGCAATAAGAAGAAGGCCTGTGCCTATATCGGTATAGAATCGCTGGCCTATGAGCTTCCGGAGGATACAAGTGAGATCGAGCTGCTGGCTCTGATCGATCAATTGAACAGAAGAAGAGATGTCAACGGTATTCTTGTACAGCTTCCTTTGCCGGCTCAGATCAATGAGAAGCATGTGATCGAGGCCATTACACCTCTGAAGGATGTGGACGGTTTCCATCCGCAGAATGTGGGCGCTCTTGTAACGGGTGAAGATGGTTTTGTATCCTGCACGCCTGCCGGGATCATTCAGCTTCTGAAAAGGAGCGGTATTGATGTGGATGGCAAAGAATGCGTTGTTGTGGGCCGGAGCAATATCGTGGGCAAGCCGATGGCTATTCTGCTCCTCCGTGAGAACGGTACGGTGACGGTCTGTCACTCCCATACAAAGGATCTGAAGGAAGTCTGCAAAAGGGCAGATATCCTTGTGGCTGCTATTGGCAAGCCGAAGTTTTTCAATCGTGAATATGTCAGGGAAGGTGCTGTTGTGATCGATGTGGGTATTCATCGTGATGAGAACAATAAGCTCTGCGGCGATGTGGACAGAGAAGATGTCATGGATATTGTCAGTGCCATTACGCCTGTTCCGGGCGGTGTTGGGCCGATGACCATCGCCATGCTGATGTATAATTGTGTGGAAGCTGTCCGGCTTCAGAAGGCAGAGAGGTAGGGCATGGAGAACAGGAATAATCTGACCATATTTTTTGTTTCCCTCGGCTGTGACAAGAACCTGGTGGATTCAGAAGTGATGCTTGGGATTCTGAGAGAACACGGCTTTTTGCTGGTGGATGATGAGATGGAGGCGGATGTCATCGTCGTCAATACATGCAGCTTTATCCACGATGCCAAGGAGGAGAGTATCCAGACCATTCTGGAGATGGCTGAAATGAAGCACAGCTGCCGGTGCAAGGCGCTTATTGTGACCGGCTGTATGGCTGAGCGTTATAAAGAAGAGATATTGACAGAGATAGAAGAAGTAGATGCTGTCATTGGCACCACCAGCTACCAGCATATTGCGGAAGTGGTGGATGAAGTGCTGCAGGGACAGAGAGTGCAGCAGTTTGATGATCTGCAGGCCATGCCGGAGGTGGATGTCCGGAGGACTGTGACGACGGGTGGTTACAGCAGTTATCTGAAGATTGCAGAGGGCTGTGACAAGCACTGTACTTATTGTATTATTCCGAAGCTGAGAGGCTCCTACAGAAGCTATTCCATGGAATACCTGATCAGACAGGCAGAGATGCTGGCAGAGCAGGGTGTGAAGGAGCTGAATATCGTGGCCCAGGAGACCACTGTTTATGGGGTGGATCTCTATGGCAGGAAAATGCTGCCGGAATTATTAAAAAAATTGTGCCGGATTGAGGGAATTTCCTGGATTCGTATATTATATTGTTATCCGGAAGAGATTACAGATGAACTGATTCAGGTGATTAAGGAAGAACCAAAGATCTGTCATTATCTGGATCTGCCGATTCAGCATGGCTGTGACAGGATTCTGAAGCGCATGGGCCGCCGGACAACGAAGGCAGAGCTGAAGGCCATCATCGGAAGACTTTGGGAAGAAATTCCTGATATTGCCCTTAGAACGACGCTGATCGCCGGTTTCCCGGGGGAAACGGAGGCAGATCATGAGGAATTGCTGAACTTTGTCAAAGATATGCGATTCGATCGTCTAGGTGTATTTACCTATTCTGAGGAGGAAGGAACGGCAGCGGCAGAGATGCCGGATCAGATTGATGAATCTGTGAAGGAGGAACGCAGAGATGCTTTGATGATGGCACAGCAGGAGATTGCTTTTGAAAAATCCGATGAGATGATCGGCAGGATCGTGGATGTTCTCGTGGAAGGACGTCTGCCTGAGGAGGATATCTATATAGGACGTACCTACCGGGATGCGCCGGATGTGGATGGATATGTTTTTATCAATGCAGAAGAAGAAATGATGTCCGGTGATATTGTAAGGGTGCAGATTACCGATGCTCAGGATTATGATTTAGTGGGAGATGTGATCTATGAATTTACCGAATAAACTGACTGTATTAAGAGTTATACTGATTCCGTTTTTTGTAATTTTTCTGCTGGGTGCGGAGTATATAGGTTCTTTTTCACCCTATATCGCTCTTATTATATTTATCGTGGCAAGCCTGACGGATATGCTGGATGGTAAAATCGCCAGGAAGTACAATCTGATTACTAATTTTGGTAAATTTATGGATCCGCTGGCGGATAAGCTGCTTGTGTGCTCGGCGCTGATCTGTTTTGTGGATATGCACAGAATGCCGACCTGGGTGGTGCTGATCATTATTGCAAGAGAATTCATCATCAGCGGTTTCCGACTGGTGGCTGCCGAGGGTGGTCTGGTTATTGCAGCCGGCATCTGGGGCAAATATAAAACGGCCATTACAATGATTACCATCATTTTCATGATTCCGAATTTTGGCGGCCCTGTTGTCTATGTCATTGAACAGATTCTTATCTATCTGTCACTGATCCTGACCATTGTATCTCTGATAGATTATCTGATTCACAATAAGTCTGTACTCGCCGGGAAAATGTAACTGACAGATGAGGAATAGTTACTGATGTATTGAACAGGAGTGATGTGGTTTATGAAATTGATCAGGAAGGTACTTTTGCTGACCGGGATACTGATGGTACTGATGCTGGCAGGCTGTACCGGCAATATCGGTCATATTGCCATTGATACGACATTAACGGTGGATACGTCCTTCGACGGCAGCCGTGTTATGATAGCGGAGATACCTGCCTCCGTTTTCAAATATGCATTTGGTAAAGATGCGGATGCTCTGGAGAACGTCATCAAAAAGTATACGCCGGGTGAAATGTATTGTATTGCAAAGGCCAATGATGATGGCAGTGCCCGGATCGAGATGCATATTGATTTTGCATCCAGGAATGAATATCAGAAGAAGATAGAGAAGATCTGCAGCGGCAATACAAGTGAAACAGCCGTCACCCCTGTCATTAATTTTGATTATTCCCGGTCAATGCTGAAAAATGGTTATACCATAGAAGAGAACTTTACGTCGCTTGATCTGTTTTACTGGCTGGCGGATGCGCTGGTGAAGGAATATCCGGCACTTGAAGGAAAAGGAGTGGAAGATATTTTTGAGCTTGGTACAACAGAGGTGGTATTCAACGGCGAAACTTTGGAAATGGATGGCAATATCCAGATCTCAACGATTAAGTCCAATGCTTTTGACAGCATCTCCGTAGCGGCCGAGCTGAATGATGATCAGTCCGTAGATGCGGAAATCATCTATGTGGTAGGGAATAAGATCGTTGCCTCTCTTGGAACAAAGCTCGAAACGCTTATGAACAGTCTGGTGCCTGAGAGTGCTGAGATGATTTATCAGGATGATGAAAATTCCCGAACCTATACGATGACTTTTCACGCCAATAATATACAGGCCTATATCGGGAATATCAATAAAGCGCTGCATACCAATCAAACAGTATTTGAAGTTGTAACGGAAGGTGACACAGAATCTCTGTCTGCTAAAAAGTCTGTCACACAGTATTATGACGGCAGCTTTTTTCTGGATTTTACTGATGAGAATACAGTGATGGCCTATATCCTGAGGGTGTCTCCGGAATATACAGTTGAAAGCTGCAAGGGTACCTACGGATATCTTCGGGGTGAGTCTTCAGCATACAGCCAGGATAACTGTGAGATCACCATGACCGTTGCTTCCAGCGATGAGGTGGTGACAGTGCTTGGTTTTGCTGTGGATATTGAACAGGTGGATATTACCACAGATGTCCACAGTGACCATCATATTGAACGTTCTATTGAGTTCAGACTTTCTGCAGATGCGGATGCACTTATCGGCAGCAGTATTGAGGAAAGGCTGAATACGGCTGCGGCGCAATGGACGGAAGAAGGCCGGATGACGGTGGATAAGCAGGCTGTTATCAGCAGCGTGACCTATAAAATCCTTTTAATAGCGGAATCGCCTGAGGAGCTGACGACAATGACACGGAGTGTTCTGGGAACGTCTGCGGAAGACGAGAATGGAGAACTGGCAGATTCGCTCTTTATCGGAGGTACGGAAAAGCATAAAAATCCATGGAATATTCATTGCTCCTTTGAAGATACGCTGAATCTGTCCATGTTTTTAAAGGGCTCCCAGATATCGAAGGGGATCCATTATAAGCTGACTTATCCGAAGGGATTTCATGCGGCTTTTACAGAGAGCAATATGTTTGAAGATGCGGCGGCAGACGGTGCTTCCATTACCTGCAGTACCTATAATAAAGTGCTGACTGTCAAGTCAACGGCGGAGAGGGTCAATATACAGGGAATTATCATTTTTGTTATCTGGATTCTGTCCATCATCTGCCTGGTGATCCTGGTTCTGCTGAATCTGAGTCATATAGTCAGTCTGATTACCAATAAAAAGCTGGATGTTCCGGGAGAGGAATTATTTAAGGGCAGGAATCTGAAGATGCTGACGGCAGGCGTCATTGCGCTTGTGTGCTTTGTCATCATGACGATCCGGCTGCTGTTCAGAGTGTATTAACAGTAACAGGCCGTTCGGGGAAATTGTCCCAGAACGGCCTGTTAGAGGTTTTATTTGAATTTGTGGTGTACGAAATCAAACAGGAGGTCTACAGTACCATCGATGCCGAGTACGCTGCTGTCGAGCATGATATCATAACCTTCACGATCGCCCCAGCGATATTCGGAATAGTACTGGTAATATCCGCGCCGGATCTTGTCTGTACGAAGGATCTCTTTGCGGGCCTTCTCCGGGGAGTCAATGAGATAGCGGTCCATGATACGCTTGATCCGGACATCCAGCGGTGCATAAATAAACACATTGATTGGATCGGCGCATTCGTCCAGAATTGTGTTGGAACAGCGCCCGACAATAACGAAGGATTCCTTCTGAGCCAGCTGCTGAATAACCTCACTCTGGGCACGGTAGAGCTGATCGGAAACCGTCGGTGCGTATGGGGAGACGAAAGGACTTGGGGCCTTCTCATCAGTTGCTCCCAATACTGATAAATCCAGTCCGCTGTGTTCGGCCGCCATTTCGATCAGATTTTTATCGTAAAAATTAACGCCAAGCTTTTCTGCCAGCTTTTTGCCAATCTCATGACCGCCGCTGCCAAATTCACGTCCAATTGTAACAATGATTTTCTTTTCACTCATGTACTGTTCACCTGTCCTTTATACTGGATTCATCAGGCATCAACACCGGGTCTTTGCCTGTATGTTTTTGTGCAAAGTAAACTGTTTAATCAGTTCCTTTGTATATTTATTATAACATATTGCAAAGAAGATGGAAAGTATAAATAGTTAAAATTTTGACAAAATATTAAAATTATTTGTTATTTTTTCTCTTCCTGCTCAGATATCGGCAGATGAACAGACACAAAATGCTGCAGGCAATGATGAGGGCGAATATCATGAGAGCACAATGCATGAAAAATGTATCCGGCAGTATGGTAATGACCGGGTCTGTCGTCTCATCAAAGATCCAGTAATCGTTGTTGAAAACCAGCTGGTGAAAGGTGACGAATACATAATTCCAGTTGACGGCAATCATGATCCCAAGTAATACAGGAAGAATAATACTGAAAATACCCGCCAGTCCGATCCACAGGTAACGGTGCCATATCCGGGTAAGTATCACACCGCCTATAACAAGGGGCAGGGTGATGACGGCCATCCATCCGAACAAATCGAAAATACGTTTCACTTCTTCAAAATGGATCCGTCCCGATTCTGACATGGTGCATGTGGGGAAGGACAGAGGTTCGTGGTTAAAAAGACTGTTGTAATCGATCAGCGCGTCATAATTGGCCCGGATGTCTTCCTCATTCCGGCCGGATGTTTCCCGAATATTCAGCAGATGAATGTCCGCATAATAAAGGGGTCTGAAATTCAGTGTTACTGTGACCGAAACTGATATGATGAACAGGCAGAGTATCAAACCGAGCAGAACCTGCAGAAGATGATGGAATAAACGATTTTGAGTCATAGTGTACCTCCTGTGCTTCAGTATAGCACAGGAGACTGTAAAAAACCATACGCATCAGGAAAAATGCATTTTGGATATTGTCATGGGAATTTTGATATGTTATAATGCGTCAAGAACTTGTATGCCTTAAACGGACATTTGTAAGCATACAAAAGGAGGACATATGGAATTATTATATAAAAGCACAAGAAGTGCGGATAAAACAGTAACGGCATCCTATGCTATTTTAAAGGGTCTTGCAGAAGATGGAGGACTTTATGTGCCGACAGCTTTTCCTGAGCTGGACGTACCTATGGAAAAACTGGCCGGCATGAGCTATCAGGAAGTGGCTTATGAGGTCATGAAGCTTTTTCTGACTGATTTTACAGAAGAGGAACTGAAGTCCTGTATTAACAGTGCCTATGATGAGAAGTTTGATACGGAAGTGATTGCACCTCTGGCTTATGCAGACGGCGCTTATTATCTTGAACTCTATCATGGCAGAACGATTGCTTTCAAGGATATGGCTCTGTCTATTCTGCCGTATCTGATGACAACTTCTGCAAGAAAGAATCATGTTAAAAATGAAATCGTTATTCTGACAGCCACATCCGGTGATACAGGCAAGGCAGCTCTGACAGGTTTTGCCGATGTGGAGGGAACAAAGATCATCGTATTTTATCCGAAGGATGGCGTCAGTCCTGTTCAGGAGAAGCAGATGGTGACTCAGAAGGGTGACAATACATTTGTTGTTGGTATCCGTGGTAATTTTGACGATGCCCAGACGGGAGTCAAGAAGATGTTTGGATGCGCAGATCTGAATGCAGCACTGGATGCCCACGGTTATCAGTTCTCTTCGGCCAACTCCATTAATATCGGCCGTCTTGTACCACAGGTGGTATATTATGTCTATGCCTATGCTGCTCTCGTACATAATGAACAGATCAAGAACGGCGAACCGATCAATGTGACAGTTCCGACAGGCAATTTTGGCAATATTCTGGCTGCCTATTATGCGAAGAAGCTGGGTGTACCGATTGCAAAGCTCATCTGTGCATCCAATAAGAATAAAGTATTATTTGATTTCTTTACAACAGGTGAATATAACCGCAACAGAGATTTCTATGTAACATCTTCTCCATCCATGGATATTCTGATTTCCAGTAATCTGGAACGTCTGATCTATCAGATCTCCGGACAGGATGCCGGGAAGGATGCAGAGCTGATGAAATCGCTCAATGAGACCGGTACCTATACCATTACCGATGACATGAAGAAGGAACTGGCTGATTTCTATGGAGGCTATGCCACAGAAGAAGAGACAGCTCAGGCGATTCATGATCTTTTTGCGAAGACAGGTTATGTCATTGATACTCATACAGCTGTTGCCGCTGCTATTTATAAAAAATATGTGGCAGAGACAGGGGATATGACAAAGACGGTTATAGCATCTACAGCAAGCCCGTTCAAGTTCTCCAGAAGTGTTATGACAGCCATTAAAGGTGATGTCAGCCAGTACTCTGAATTCGAACTGGTCGATCAGCTGGCGGCAATATCCGGTGTCAGCGAACCGGCAGCCGTCACAGAAATCAGAACCGCACCAGTACGGCACACAACCGTCTGCGAAAAAAATGAAATGGAAGCCGTGGTTAAAAAATTCCTTGGTATTCAGTAGGGCGTTGCGTGCAAAAAAAACTGAAGATTGGCTTATAGGTAAAACTGCATCTTGTATCATTGGATTCATGGACAGAACCACGTAATGTAAGACATTTTAATCGGCTTATGGATAGAGAACCCTCCGGAAACATGCTCATCGCAAATCGTTTCCGGAGGGTTCTCTATCCATATCGCCGATAGGAATTGTTCAATACGTGTTCTGTCCATTCATATCAGCAATAACAAGAACAGTTTTACCATAAAGCCAATTATTAGTTATAATGCACGCAACTCAAATAATATAACAAGGCTTTTTAACCACGGTTTGGAGAAGAAAGTGAAGAATGGGTGGGTGTTTTATCCAGTTAAATTTTTTATGGTTCGAAGCCTTCGAAGATGATGATGTCTACCTGTTTTTTGTAATGGTCATAGGCCGGCTGGTTCGGGATCGTCCATGCTGCGGTCATGGCGCGGAATACTTTCTGATTGAGTTGGAAGGCCGGATTGTTCATATCCAGGTATTTGTAGGCGATGAAGTCCGGATGAGTGAAGAAGTTGGTCATGAGGTTGGACATCAGGTACAGAACCAGGTCGCAGTGGGGATTTTCTTTAAAAAAGTTGCATGAGAGCTGACCGCGGACAACCTGTGGCTGGTGACGTTTGAACCACTGCAGGACAAATGGATGGAAGGATTCGATGCAGTAATTGCCGCCGTACTTTTCCAGCTGCTGCCAGACGAGTGGGCACAGAAGATTCTGATTGCCGTTATCTACCTTCAGTTCGATGATCAGAGGAACCTGTCCGTCTACAAGATCCAGTACGTCTCTGAATAGTGGAATATGTTCGTCAGAGTTCAGAAGGGTATACAGGGACACTTCGGAATAGGGCATTTTGGAGATCTTTTTGTTGATGCCGCACATTCTTGTCAGTGTATCGTCATGAAAGACAACAAGCTGGTTGTCAGCTGTCAGGTGAACATCCAGTTCGATGCCATAGCCATTGTCAATGGCCCGTTTAAAGGCTGACATGGAATTCTCGGGTATACTTGTATTATTATATAAACCGCGGTGAGCATAGTCCCATCCGGTCAAATGCTGCCATTTATCGCGCTTGTGGAAGCCGGATGCCGATGTGAAGACATAGATTCCGGTCATCACACAGCTAAAATAGACAGCTGTTCGGGCAATTTTTTTAAACATGAACAAAACCTCTTTTCTTTTAGCATTTCTATTATAAGTTTTTTTGTTCTATTTGACAACAGGTATCATTTGCATTTTATAGGCTATCAATTATTTCCTCTTGAAATAAGTCTGTTAATCATGTATAATACTCCCAGAAGAAGCTTATCTGGAATGTGCGACAGTTCGCAATTTTGAACCTACATTTTTTTGACTGGGAAACTGCGTGTTCTAACTATGCCAGGCCGCCCTATATGGCAGCGGAAGGCAGAAAAAGGGACCAGGTTACCCACCTGGCTTGAGGCTAGGAGTCAAAAATGCGGACATCGGCATTTTGGAGGCTTTTTCTTTTTATTTTTTATATTCAAATAATATGCATAAAAGAAGTCTCTTTGTCATAGATTGATAGTGTTTGGTACTGTGACTATGGACAGGGAGACAGGAGATGCGAAGATTGAAACCGGTCATCCTGCTTCTGGCAGTGATGGCCTTTTTTTTGTGGGGCAAATGGTATTTTTATGAACCGGAGGAAGTGTGTATTACCCGGGCTCAGGCCGCAAGGATGCTGGCTTATGCGTTATATGATATGGAGGAGCAGCAGGAAGAAGGGCGGACACTGATTGATGTGGAGGATGGTATCTGGTACGCGGATGAGATTCGAATGGTTGTCGGGAATGACCTGATGCAGACGGACGGGGATCTGTTTCATCCGACAGATTTTCTGACTTACAGCGAAGCAGGGGATATTGCACACAGGCTTCAGAAAGATCTTGAGATTCCGCCGCTGAAGGAAAAGATACCCATACCGGTCAGTGTATGGCTGGATCTGTATGACGAAGTGATCGACGGACTGGACAGTGTGGAGGTCAAAAGGCTGACTGTAGATGCGGTTCCGGCCATATCCGACGAATTAAAGTCGTGGCAGGCAAAAACAAGCGAGGGAATCTTTATTTATGAAGGTGTGCCTTTGGATAATTATATTGGGCAGGAGGTGATTGCTTATGTAAGGGGGGACCAGCTGCTGATGGCATTGCGGCCGGAGGAGAGGTACGCGGCAGAAAGTGTAAAGGCAGAAATCATTGAAGCAGGACAGGCATCGGACGTTCATGCCAGTGAGTCGGGGCAGACAGGTACCGGTACGACAGATGATGAAATGGATAATATGAAAAATGAAAACCCGAGTGCAGATTTATCGGAAAAAGAGTCTAATATCCGGGTCTGCCTGATGACAACAGGTTTTTCTTCAGAATACCATGAGAAAGTAACAGTGATGGCGGATACGGACTGGTGTATCACATTTAAGGACAGTATCCGCCAGTGCCTGCCGGGAGAGACAGTGACTTTGACGGCGGAGGATTTTGATGAGGATGGTGATGTGGCGGAGATTAGAACGGTAAATGGTAAAATTACTGAGACATCGGCAGATACAGACAGGACAGCAATGGAAAATGAAGAGGGTGGTATGCTGCAGCTGCTGAGTATTGAAAGAAGCTGCGGCTTTCCGGCTTATGAAGGAGTTCTGAAGGTTCAAAGGAGCGGCAGTACTCTGCTGCTGGTGAATATATTACCTCTGGAACATTATCTTTATGGTGTGGTTCCGGGTGAGATGCCGTCAAATTATGGCAGCGAAGCCTTGAAAGCTCAGGCTGTCTGTGCACGAAGCTATGCCATGCTGTCGCTGCAGTCTCCGAAGTATGATTTTGCCGATGTCAATGACAGTACGGCCTGTCAGGTCTATATGAATCAGGGAATCAGCGAAAGCTGTTGTGAGGCAGTGGACGCGACGGCGGGAGAGGTACTGATCAGTGGCGGAGAGATTGTTTCTGCAAAGTATTTTTCCACTTCCTGCGGCAGTATGTCTGACAGTGATGATATCTGGCTCTATCCTGAGGAGGCGGAGGCGCTGGCACATATCGCTGCCCGATTGGAGACACAGCCGCCGTCGCTGCCTTCTCTGGATGATGAAACGGTTTTCAGGCAGTTCATTGACGCACCTGAGGCAGAGACTTATGTGGAGGAGAATGAGCCATGGTTCAGATGGCGGGTGATGATTACACCTGAGGAGATCGGTCAGAATATGGAAAAATCACTCAAACAGAGAATGGCTGTCAATCCGAAGCATTTTACAGTGTTAACTGTAAATGGTGAGATCGACACGGATGATATACAGTCTGTGGAGATTCTTGACAGGGCGGTCAGCGGTGTTGTCAGAAAAATACGTATCTCGGGGAAAAATCAGGAACTGGCGGTTAGTGGAGAGTATAATATCCGATGTCTGCTGGCACCGTCTGAACAAAGCGTCATTCTCAATGACGGAAGTGAGAAAACGGGTCTGAGCCTGCTGCCAAGCGGATATTTTTATCTGGCAGAGCAGATGGATGGAGATTATCTGACGGGATACGAGATCCGGGGCGGTGGACTGGGACACGGTGCGGGCCTGAGCCAGAACGGAGCCCGTGTTCTGGCAGATCAGGGATATGATTATAAAGCAATATTGTCCTATTATTTTGACAATATTGCTGTTGGGAATGCATCGTAAATATTTCAGCTGTAAAAAATATTCTCCACTGTGTCTCCGGAAATGGATTCCGGATGCAGTAAATTATTCAGCTCTGCACCGAGAAAAAGTTCGTACATGCAGGCATACAGCCAGAGCATGATCATCATGGCGCCGGCCAGACTGCCATACATATAGGAGAAACTATGGGAAAGTGAAAAATACACGGAAAAAATAACCGATGTAATCATCCATCCAAGAGAACAGCCAACAGCACCCGGAAGTACATGCAGCAGTTTTGTCTTTTTGTTCGGCAGAACCTTATAAACAAATATAAACAATAATGTCAGCAGACAGAATATAATAAGCATGCGCATACTGATGACAAAAGCGGCAATATCATGAAGAAAAGGCAGGTATTCAATGATTTTGCGGTAGATGATATTACCGAAGACCAGCAGACCCAGTGTAACAATCAGTGCCACAGCCAGGCCCAGCGTATAAATGGCTGATATGAGGCGCAGATGAATATAATTACGGGTCTCATGGATGTGGTAGATTTCGTTGATACCTCTGGTGATGGCCAGAATCCCCCGCCCGGCAGACCAGAGTACAAAAATAATGGTAACAGATGTGATGGCTATGCTGGAATACTCGTATACCTGTATGAGAATCGTACGGATGATATCATTGGCCATCTTTGGGGAAAGCATCTGAAGAATATCTATCAGATCTTCATAGGTTAATGGAGAATAGCGCAGCAGCGTCAGCAAAAAGATACAGAAGGGCAGCGCGGATAAAACAATAAAATAAGCTGCCTGGGAGGCGTAGGCGCCCAGGTGGTCTTCACTGTTTTTTTTCAAAAATCCCCTGACCCATCGGATGATCGTCAACATAATTACCTCCGTATAATGAAACTGTTCAAGTGTTCTCATGTTAGCATAGATCAGAAAAAATGACAAGCATAGAATATTGGCCTATTGACAAGCTTTTTGAATATGTTAAAATATAACATGAACAAAAGCTGTGAATGTGCGGCTGGTCTGATGTCTCAGGAGCAGACAGACCGGCATCAGGTCATCATTTTCCTTACAGAGAGGGGAAGCCATCGGCTGGAAGCTTCCTTAAGTTCTGATGATGACTGAATTTCCCACAGGAGCTGTGTCTCTGAAGATTCAGTAGGAGATGACGCTGATGCACGTTACGCATCACCGAGTGTCTTTGATTACAGAGTGCATATGGATATTATATACGATGACAGGATGTTTATGATGTCTCTGTAAGCAGAAGGAATCAGGGTGGTACCGCGGAATGATTTTCGTCCCTTTATGCTGCATAAAGGGACTTTTTTTGTGATATTTTTTCATGGGAAACCCTGAAAGAAATTGATGAGAAAGGAGCGTATGATTTTTCATACGGGTCGTACAATGAAGGAAAGACTGCAGAAAATCAAAAATGATGCGATTGAACAGATCAAGGCTGCCGGCGGAATGGATGCGCTGAATGATATCCGTGTTTCCTTTTTAGGTAAAAAGGGTGAGCTGACAGCAATTATGAAATCCATGAGGGATGTACCTCCGGAGGAGCGTCCGGCTTTCGGTCAGATGGTCAATGATGCCAGAAAGGAGATCGAAGAGTCTCTGGAGACCATGAAGAAGGATCTGGCTGCAAAGGCAAGAGAATTGCAGCTGAAAGCAGAAGTTATCGATGTTACGCTGCCGGCAAAAAAGAGCAATCTCGGACATCGTCATCCGAACAGTATTGCTCTGGAAGAGGTGGAGCGTATTTTCACCGGCATGGGTTATGAGGTGGTGGAAGGTCCGGAGATCGAATTTGATTATTACAATTTTGAGGCATTGAATATCCCTGCAGATCATCCGGCCAAGGATGAGCAGGATACATTCTATATCACGAAGGATCTGCTGCTTCGTACTCAGACATCCGGAACTCA
Organism: Coprococcus sp.; assembly: GCA_016297495.1. Lineage (GTDB taxonomy): Bacteria > Bacillota > Clostridia > Lachnospirales > Lachnospiraceae > Coprococcus_A. The sequence goes on along the minus strand of JAEDGN010000025.1, from coordinate 8,278 downwards.
GGTGCATACAATGGAGACGCAGCCGCTGCCGATCCGAATGATCGCGCCTGGCCGTGTGTTCCGTGCCGATGAGCTGGATGCCACCCATTCCCCGAACTTCCATCAGATCGAGGGACTGGTTATCGATAAAAATATTACATTTGCCGATTTAAAGGGAACACTGGCTGAATTCGCAAAACAGCTCTTCGGTGAGGATACAAAGGTCAAATTCAGACCCCATCATTTCCCGTTCACAGAGCCGAGTGCCGAAGTGGATGTCACCTGCTTCAAATGCGGCGGTAAGGGATGCAGAATGTGTAAGGGTGAAGGCTGGATCGAGATCCTCGGCTGCGGTATGGTTCACCCGCATGTTCTTGAGATGAGCGGCATTGATCCTGAGGAATATCAGGGCTTTGCTTTCGGTGTTGGACTTGAACGTATTGCCATGCTTAAATATGAGATCGATGATATGCACCATCTCTATGAAAATGACATCAGATTTCTGAAACAGTTCTAATCGGCAGGAGGATTTGAGATTATGAGAACATCATTAAAATGGATTAAGGACCTTGTACCGGGCATTGCTGATGTGACACCTCAGGAATATCTGGATGCCATGACATTATCCGGTTCAAAGGGTGAATATTTCGTTCCGATGGACAAGAATCTTGAAAATATCGTCATCGGACGCATTGAGAAGATTGAGAAGCATCCGGATGCTGACAAGCTGGTTGTATGCCAGGTCAATGTGGGTGCGGAAGAGAATATTCAGATCGTCACAGGCGCACCGAATGTATTTGAGGGTGCTGTAGTGCCAGTCGTACTGGTGGGCGGTAAGGTGGCCGGCGGCCATGACGGCAGCACACCGCCGGAAGACGGTATTAAGATTAAAAAGGGCAAGCTGAGAGGTGTTCCAAGCTTCGGTATGATGTGTTCCATCGAGGAGCTTGGTTCCAGCCGTGACATGTATCCGGACGCACCGGAAAATGGTATTTACATTTTCAAAAATGGTGATGAGCTGACGCTGGGCGAGGATGCTGTTAAAGTACTTGGTCTGGATGATGCTGTGATCGAATATGAGATCACCTCCAATCGTGTGGACTGCTTCAGTGTGCTGGGTCTTGCGAGAGAAGCGGCTGTAACATTTAATCAGCCGTTCTGTCCGCCGGTTGTCAAAGCAACAGGCAATGATGAAGATGTCAACGACTATATCAGTGTGGAGGTCAGGGATTCCGAGCTCTGCCCACGTTATACGGCCCGTGTGGCTAAGAATATCAAGATCGGTCCGTCTCCTGAATGGATGCAGAGAAGACTGGCAGCGCAGGGTATCCGTCCGATCAATAATATCGTAGATATTACCAATTATGTCATGGAAGAGTATGGACAGCCGATGCATGCCTATGATCTTTCCACCATTGATGGCCATAAGATCATTGTCCGCCGTGCTGAGGATGATGAGCCGTTTGTCACACTGGACGGTCAGGAGAGAAAGCTGGACAGCTCCATGCTGGTGATCTGCGATGCTGAAAAACCAATCGGTATTGCCGGTATCATGGGCGGTGAAAATTCCATGATCACGGATCATGTGGATACAATTTTATTTGAGGCGGCCTGCTTTGACGGAACCAATATTCGTCGATCCGGCAAAAAGCTGGGTATGCGTACCGATGCTCAGAGCAAGTTTGAGAAGGGGCTGGATCCGAACAATGCCAGCGCTGCTATTGACCGTGCCTGCCAGCTCGTCGAGGAGCTTGGCTGCGGTGAAGTTGTAGGCGGTATCGTGGATGTTTACGGAAAAGTTAAAGAACCGCATCAGATTCCTTTCTCCGCAGAGCGCATCAATCATCTGCTGGGTACAGATCTGTCTGAGGAACAGATGCTTGGTTATTTTAAAGCCCTTGAGCTTGAGTACAATCCTGAGACAGGTATGGTTGTTATCCCGACCTTCAGACAGGATCTGATTGGCATTGCCGATCTGGCTGAGGAAGTGGCAAGATTCTATGGATATGCCAATATTCCATCTACACTGCCGAGCGGAGAAGCTACCAGCGGCAGGATATCCTTCAAGCACAGAGTGGAGGATGTGGCAAAGGAAACTGCTGAATTCTGCGGTTTCTCCGAAGGCATGACTTTCTCCTTCGAAAGCCCGAAGGTATTCGACAAGCTGAGACTGGATAAGGATGATGTACTGCGTCAGGCCATCACCATTGCCAATCCACAGGGCGAGGATTATAGTATCATGAGAACCACTCCTTTGAACGGTATGCTGGTTTCCCTTGCAAGAAACTTCAACCGACGCAATAAGGATGTTAAGTTATATGAGATGTCAAAGATCTATCTGCCGAAGGCCCTGCCTCTGACAGAGTATGCCGATGAGCGTGTACAGTTCACACTGGGTTTCTACGGCGAAGGTGATTTCTTCACTATGAAGGGTGTTGTGGAAGAGTTCCTTGAAAGAGCCGGTATGCATGATATTGTCACCTATGATCCGGCAGCAGGCAAGAACTTCCTTCATCCGGGTCGTCAGGCCAACATCATTTACAATGATCAGGTGATTGGTTATCTTGGTGAAGTTCATCCGGAAGTATGTGACAATTACGATATCAAGACAAGAGTCTATATTGCTGTTCTGGATATGCCTGTCATCACGGAAATGGCTACATTTGACCGCCATTTCAAGGGCATCGCAAAACATCCGGCTGTCAATCGTGACATCAGTATGGTTGTGAAGAAGGATATACTGGCAGGCCAGATTGAAGAAGTGATCCGCAAAAAAGGCGGCCATATCCTCGAAAGCTATCATCTCTTTGATATCTATGAGGGATCACAGATCAAAGAAGGATATAAATCCATTGCCTACTCCATTACCTTCAGAGCTAATGACCGCACGCTGGAGGAAAAGGATGTCAGCGCAGCCATGGATAAGATCCTGGCAGGTCTGGAAGAGCTTGGAATTGAATTAAGGAAATAATTATGAAGACAAGTGATTTTTATTATGACTTACCTCAGGAGCTGATTGCGCAGGATCCGCTGGAGGACCGGTCGGGTTCCAGACTGATGGTGCTTGACAGGGATACGGGTGATATCAGTCACCATATTTTTAAGGAGATTATTGATTATCTGAATCCGGAGGATTGTCTGGTTATCAATGATACGAAGGTTATTCCTGCAAGGCTTTACGGGGTGAAGGAGGATACGGGAGCACACATTGAGATTCTGCTGCTCAAGCGCAGGGAGAATGATGTGTGGGAGACACTGGTCCGTCCCGGCAAAAAGGCGAAATCAGGAACACGGCTTATTTTTGGCGACGGACGCCTGAAAGCGGAAGTGCTGGAAGTCGTGGAGGAGGGCAACAGGCTGATCCATTTTGAATATGAGGGAATCTTTGAGGAGATTCTTGACCAGCTGGGTGAGATGCCGCTGCCGCCATATATTACCCACAAGCTTCAGGATAAGAACCGTTATCAGACCGTTTACGCGAAACATGAAGGCAGCGCTGCTGCACCGACGGCAGGACTGCATTTTACGCCGGAGCTTCTGGCAGCTATAGAAGCAAAAGGTGTGCGGATCGCCCGCGTGACGCTCCATGTGGGGCTGGGAACCTTCAGACCTGTCAAAGTGGAGGATGTGACGCAGCATCATATGCATTCGGAATATTACCAGGTGAGCCAGGAAGCAGCGGATATTATTAATGATACGAAGAAGCGGGGCGGACGGGTCATTGCTGTGGGAACCACCAGCACCAGAACACTGGAATCGGTGGCGGATGAGGATGGTACCATGCATGCTGCCGGTGGCTGGACTGAGATATTCATCTATCCGGGCTATCGCTTCAAATGTATTGATGCTCTGATCACGAATTTCCATTTGCCGGAATCGACACTTTTGATGCTTGTATCGGCTTTGGCAGGCAAGGAGAATATCATGCGTGCCTATGAGACGGCCGTGCAGGAGCGCTACAGATTTTTCAGTTTTGGCGATGCCATGTTTATCAAATAATTTAATTTAGTGAAAGTCTCTTTTATAATATGTTTAAGGCTATTCAGAATGATGAATAACGCTTACATGTTGTGGAAGGGACTTTTTTTACAATCTGATACGCGATTAAAATGTAATTTAGATAATATTGAATTTGTGATAGCCTCTTTCTTCAATAAATGATATAATGGACGAAACGGGAGGAGAACGATATGGAAGATGGTAACAGGGAGCAGCTTCAGAAACTCAGACAGCAGGTGGAACGACAGAACCGCTTGAAATCCATGCTTGAAAATATATACATACAGCAAAGAGAACTGAGGGAGAAAGTGGAGGAGCTGCGTCAGGAAAAGGAAGAGGAACAGAAAGACGTGGACCGGCTTGAAGGCCGCGGCCTGACGGCGCTTTTTTATAGTATCATCGGGAAGATGGATGAGAAACTGACAAAGGAGCAGCGGGAGGTTTTTGCGGCAGCTATGAAATATGAGTCTGCGCAGCAGGAACTGACATCCATTGATTATAAAATTGAACTTTATGAAAGAGAGCTCCGTGAACTGGATGGCTGTGAAGCCAGATATAAAGAAGAACTGAGAAAAAGAGAAGAGGCAATCAAAGCTTCAGATTCAGCTGAGGCAAAATGCATTCTGCAGCTGGAAGAACAGATTGCAGATGTGGATGGTCAATTAAAAGAGATTCGTGAAGCACTTCATGCCGGACAGAAAGCGGCTTTTACAACGGAATGCGTGTTGGGCAAGCTTCAGAGTGCTGAAGAATGGGGTACCTGGGATATGCTCGGCGGTGGTATTGTGTCTGCCATGGCTAAGCACGGTAATCTTGATGATGCTCAGAGTGAAATTGCCAATCTTCAGGTAGAACTGCGCAATTTTAAAACGGAGCTGACGGATGTGTCCATTGAGGCTGATCTTCAGGTACAGATAGATGATTTTATGAGATTTGCGGATTATTTTTTCGATGGTCTGTTTGTGGACTGGGCTGTACAGGATCGTATCAAAAAGTCTAAAAATCAGGTGCGGCAGGTAAAGGAACAGATAGAGAAGGTCAGAAAGCAGCTGGATCAGATGCGAAAAGAAGCTGAGCAGGAAAAAGTGGATCTGCAGATACAGTTGGAACAGATGATCGTGGGGTAGCGTTAAGCTGCCTTCAGAGAAGCGGCAGCTATTTTTATACCGAATTTTTTCGGGAGTCATCAACGAATTTATATAAAATATGCAAAATATGAATCCATGTCACTGGAAGAATTAAAAGTGTAAGATTAAATTCAGTTTAAAGAGGAATTTAGTTTTTTATTTAAAGAGTATACATGAATAAGCAAAAGTGGATTGACAGAAAATATAGAAAAGCGTATTATAATAACAAGAGGTGGGATTTCCCACATATAATACTTGTGCAGGAGGTGTTGATAATGGAAGCGATGAAAGATTATGTTGCTCATCTGGATAATAAAAAAAGGATTACTCTCAGAGGTGCTGCTTATCAGTATTACAATGTAAAAGAGTATGGGAATGGCTGCATTATTCTGGAACCTCGAGAACTGGCAGTGCCAGAAAGCATTTCAGCCAGAACCCTGGCAGATATGGATCGGGCAGTAAGTAACTTTAAAAAAGACGACGTTTCCCCGGCTATTGACTTGTCAGATTTTTAAAAGGAATAAAAATGAACTTTAATATACGAATGGGAATTCCCGAAATGCAGGAACTTTGGTTAGATCTGCAGGAGAAATATCGTTCTGGAAATATAAAAAAGAAGGAAGAACTGTTGTATAAAAAATGGGGAAAGGCTTTAAAGCTGTTGTCTGCTGATCCGGGTTACCCAAGCCTCCAAACCCATGAAATAGAGCCATTATCCAGACGTTATGGAATGAAAGTGTGGCAGTCTTATCTGGAAAATAAAACCAGTGGCGCAATGAGAATGTACTGGGTTTATGGCCCAGATCAGAAAGATATTACGATTATCGGACTGGAACCACATCCGGAAGATAAGAAAAATGGCGCATACGATCGAATTTCACTGTCGGATTTGTAGAATAAATTGAATATAGAACTTAACACGAGCAGTTAGTCTATGAGAAATAGGTTGGCTGCTTTTTTATTATGAGAATAAAAACTTTATTTGATTATAATAATTATAGATAAATACATTCAAAACAAATGCAGAAAGTATATATTATGAATGGGAGGAGTTTACATGTCAGAACAGATATTAATTCAGTTTCGTGCGGATAAAGCCTTGAAACAGGAAGTAACAGAAATCTATGAAGCATTAGGTATGGATTTGCCGACTTTCTGCACTCTTTTTGTTGTATAATCAACGGTCTGATATGGAATTTGCAGAAATTTTACATAATTTATACACGGAACAGGTGGCGGCAGCGATGTTTTTTCCCTATGATAAATGTGAAAATATCGCAGTTAAGAAGTTTTTGCAAAATGAGTAAAGATACAAGGGAATGTTATGAGAACAGGGAATTGTCCTGGCTGAAGTTCAATGAGAGGGTTCTGGAGGAGGCTGCAGATGAGAGAACGCCTTTATGTGAGCGTCTGACTTTTCTATCGATTTTCCAGACCAACCTGGATGAATTTTTTATGGTACGGGTCGGATCTCTGATCGATCAGATGCTCCTGGATGGTGATGTCCGGGAGAATAAAACCTATATGACGCCTGAGGAGCAGATTGATGCAGTCCTTTTCCAGGTTAATCGTCTGATGCGTGACAAGGACCGTATCTATGATTCTTTAATGGAGAAGCTGGAGCAGGAGGATATTCATCTGATCAATTTTCAGATGATGACTCAGCGTGAGGAGGATGATCTGGAACTGTATTTTGAGCAGGAAATGCGGCCGCTGTTGTCTGCATTTGTTGTGGGAAAGAAGCAGTCATTTCCGTTTTTGAATAATAAAGCTATTTATGCGCTGGCTGTACTTGAAACAAAAAATGACAAGAATAAGATGGGAATTGTTCCGTGCAATACAGGTGTTTTTGACCGCCTGATCAGTGTGCCGGGCAGAAAGGGGACTTATGTTCTTGCTGAGGAACTGATTCTTCATTATCTGCCCAAGGTATTTCCGAATTACAGAATTGGTGAAAAGTCTTTGATTCGAGTGACACGAAATGCAGATATTGATGCGGACCGTATCTATGATGACCTTGACAGACTCTGTGATCAGCTGAGGCTGGACCGCAAGCAGGCATTTTACTGCCAGATACCAATGGATCTGTCATTTTTCTCCGGTATTCAGGATGCACTTCGCTATAAATCGCAGCTGTTCTATGACAAGCGTGTGCCTCAGAAGTCGCCGCTTCTCGATGATAATCATCCGCTGATTCCCCAGATTATGAAGCGGGATGTACTTCTTTCCTTTCCATATGAACATATCCGTCCGTTTCTGAATATGCTTCACGAAGCGGCCAATGATCCAAATGTTGTTTCTATTAAAATGACACTTTATCGTCTGGCACGTCACAGTAAGGTGGTGGAAGCCCTGATTGAGGCGGCTGAGAATGGAAAACAGATAGATGTACTTGTGGAACTGAAGGCGAGATTTGATGAGGAGAATAATATAGAGTGGTCCAGACAGCTGGAGGATGCGGGATGTCATGTCATTTACGGGCTGGACGGACTAAAGGTCCATTCCAAACTTTGCCTGATTACTCGCAAAACAGAGAAGGGCATTGAAGATATTACTCAGATCGGTACAGGAAATTATAATGAAAAAACAGCGAAGCTCTATACGGATCTGTCATTGATAACAGCGAGGCCGGAAATCGGTATAGAAGCTTCAAAGATTTTTCAGGCTCTTTCCCTTGGGACGGTGGTGGAAGATATGGAACATTTGCTGGTAGCTCCAAAATGTCTTCAGAAACCGGTTATCGATATGATTGAGGAGGAGATCCGCATTGCTGGAGAAGGCGGTGATGCTTATATCGGAATTAAGATCAATTCTCTGACAGATAAAAAGATAATCGAAAAGCTCATTGAGGCTTCTCAGGCCGGTGTCAAAATAGAGATGGTGATTCGAGGCATTAACTGCCTGCGGTCGAAGATTGAGGGATATACGGATAATATCAGAATCATCAGTATCGTGGGACGTTATCTGGAGCATTCCAGGATCTACATATTCGGTACCGGTGAAAGAACGAAGATTTATATTGCGTCTACCGACTTTATGACAAGAAATACAACACGCCGTGTGGAGGTGGCCGTTCCGATCGAGGATGTGGATCTCAAATCCAGAGTACAGGAAATGTTTATCACCATGCTCAGTGATAATGTCAAAGCCCGTGAACAGATGGCAGACGGTTC
>JAEDGN010000024.1 GCA_016297495.1 Coprococcus sp. | reverse complement strand
TCTTTGCTCTGGGTGTCGCCATCGGCATGGCCAAAACAGAAAAAGCTGTCGCAGCGCTTTCCAGTATGGTCGCTTTCCTGATCATGCACAGCACAATCGGCCAGCTCATCGAGATCAACGGCGGTGCACAATCCCTGCTGACGGGTTCAACCGCCAACGTCGTAGGTATTACATCCCTTCAGATGGGTGTATTTGGCGGTATCATCGTCGGCCTCGGTGTTGCCGCCCTGCACAACCGGTTTTATAAGATAGAACTGCCCCAGGTATTCTCCTTCTTTGGCGGCACACGTTTTGTACCGATCATCTCCGCCATCGTTTATCTTGGTGTGGGTATCCTTATGTATTATGTCTGGCCGCCGGTTCAGCAGCTGATCAATGGTGCCGGACAGCTGGTTCTCCGCTCCGGTTACGGAGGTACTTTCCTCTATGGATTACTGGAACGTGCCCTGATTCCTTTTGGACTGCATCACGTTTTCTATATACCGTTCTGGCAGACATCCGTCGGCGGTTCAGCCCTGGTAAACGGACAGCTGGTAGAAGGCGCCCAGAATATATTCTTTGCCGAGCTGGCAACACCGGGCATCTCCCATTTTAATGTGGAAGCTACCCGTTTTATGAGTGGTAAATTCCCGCTGATGATCTTCGGCCTCCCGGGAGCTGCCCTGGCCATGTACACCTGCGCCAGGAGCGAACGAAAAAAAGCTGTCGGCAGTCTGCTGCTGTCAGCGGCCATCACCTCCATCGTCACCGGTATCACGGAACCTCTGGAATTTGCCTTCCTTTTTGTTGCACCGGTTCTGTACGGCATTCACTGTGTATTCGCCGGACTGGCCTATATGTTCATGCACATTTTCAATGTTGGCATCGGCATGACCTTCTCAGGCGGCCTCATTGACCTGATATTATTCGGTATTCTTCAGGGCAATGCCAAAACCAGCTGGCTCTATGTCATCCCTGTAGGTCTGGTTTATTCCGCAGTATATTTTGTCGTTTTTCGCTTCATGATACTGAAATTCGATTATCAGACACCGGGACGTGAAAACAATGTCACCGAACAGGAGCTTGCCGCCGGCAATCCTGAACAGGGAGGCCATGCTGAAAACCGCAGTGCCGGTATTGTTCAGGGACTTGGCGGTCTTGATAATATCAGTGATGTTGACTGCTGTGCCACAAGACTTCGTGTCACAGTTCTTGATCCCGCACTGATAGATAAAGCGCGCCTTACCTCGACAGGCGCTGCCGCAGTCATTGTCAGCGGCAGCGGCGTACAGATCGTCTATGGTCCGAAGGTCACTCTGATCCTGTCGGAGCTGGAGGACTATATGCACCAGCCTGCACAGGGCAATATTTTGACAGACAGCAGTGATGACTCAAATTCCGGTGTTCAGTCCGCTGACACGGAGATAGAAGTGGATGATCTTACAGACATTGTATACGCTCCTTGTGATGGCAAAGTCATCCCTCTGAAAGAGGTCGGTGACGGCGTATTCTCAGAAGGCTTCATCGGAGAGGGCTCCGCCATCCAGCCTTCCGACGATACATTTTATGCCCCGTTTGACGCCACCGTTGCCATGGTATTTGACACCCGCCATGCCATTGTCCTCCATTCACCGAAGGATACAGAACTGATTCTCCATGTCGGACTGGATACCGTCCAGCTAAAAGGTGAGCATTTCGAAGTATTTGTACAGGACGGCCAGCAGGTTAAAAAAGGAGATAAGCTCATACATGCAGATCTGGACAGTATCCGCAAGGCGGGATTCCGCACTGTGACACCGATCGTTGTCACCGCCGCCGGCGGCGCGGAATCTGTTACACCCCTTACAGAAGGGGCTGTACAGACAGGTAATCCTGTCCTGAAAGTCAGCTACCGCAGTTAAATCAAAAAGGAAGAGAATCATTGTCTGTCACAGTGATTCTCTTCCTTTTTACGCCTTTATTATTATATTTAGAAATAGATCTCGCAGTCGTCTTCAACCTTCTTACAATTCTTCAGTACGATCGGCATAACTTCTTTTGGAGAAGCGCCTTCCTCAAACTCAACACTCATCTTCAATGTCATAAAATTCACAGCAGCGTCTTTTACACCAGCTGTCTTCCTCGCCGCTTCCTCCATCTTCATGGCACAGTTTGCACAGTCAACTTCAATCTTATAAGTCTTCTTCATAGCCACAGCATCCTTTCTGTAAGCATATATCAGATGGCAAATTATGTAGTTATCTTCTCATATGCTCATTTATTCATATATTTATAGAATAAGTATACCACACTATCACATAATGTCAATACAGATTCCACGTCATGGTTGATCAAAATAATTACCACAGAATGCCAGCAATTTATTTCTATAAGTTCTTCACATACAGTGCCCGGATCGCATTGAGAACAGCAATGACCATAACGCCCACATCGGCAAAAATAGCCAGCCACATATTAGCAATACCAAGAGCACCCAGAATCAGGCAGATAACCTTAATCCCAATGGCAAAATAAATATTCTCATAGACGATCCGTATACATTTTCTTGAGATGCGGATGGCCTTGGCAATTTTCAGCGGGTCATCGTCCATGAGAACAACATCCGCCGCCTCAATAGCCGCATCAGATCCAAGAGCGCCCATGGCAATACCGATATCTGCCCTGGACAAAACCGGTGCATCATTGATCCCGTCACCGACAAAGACCAGCTTCTCCTTCTCTTTCTTCTCAGCAATTAGCTTTTCCACCATCGATACCTTATCCGCAGGAAGTAATTCACTGTAAACCTCGTCTATCCCCAGTTCCGAAGCCACATATTCAGCCACATTCCGGTTATCGCCAGTCAGCATGACTGTCCGTGATACCCCTGCCTTTTTCAATGCCCTGACAGCCTCACCCGCATTCGGCTTCAAAAGATCTGATATGAGGATATGACCGGCATACTGGTCATCCAATGCCATATGAACAACCGTCCCTACACTATGGCAGTCTGCATAATCAATGCCCAGCTTATTCATCAGTTTATAATTACCGGCAGCCACCGTTATGCCGTCAACCTTCGCAATCACACCATTTCCGCTGATTTCCTGCACATCACTGACCCTGTTTTTATCAATGGATTTGCCATATGCCTTCTGAAGACTGCGACTGATCGGATGGGTTGAATAACATTCGGCCAGGGCAGCATATTCAAGCAGCTGATCCGGATCCAACGTATGATGATGCACCCCGCTCACCTCAAATACACCCTGCGTCATCGTTCCGGTTTTATCAAAAACCACATATCTGGTCTTCGACAATGTCTCCAGATAATTGGACCCTTTAATCAGAACACCTTCATGACTGGCTCCTCCCAGACCTGCAAAGAAGCTCAGCGGAATACTGATAACCAGCGCACACGGACAGCTGATAACCAGGAAAGTCAATGCTCTCATGATCCAGTCGCTCCACTCCGGAGACAGACTCAAAAACAACATCCGCACAAGGGGCGGAAGTACAGCCAGCGCCAAAGCACTATAGCAGACAGTCGGTGTATAATACCTGGCAAACTTCGCCATAAAATCTTCGGATTTTGACTTCCTGGAACTGGAGTTTTCCACCAGATCCAGGATCTTAGATACAGTGGATTCACCGAATTCCTTCGTTGTCCGCACCTTAATCACACCGGTCATGTTAATGCATCCGCTGATGATCTCCTCGCCGGCTGCAGCATCCCTTGGAAGACTTTCACCGGTCAGGGCGCTGGTATTCAACGTTGTATTTCCTTCAACGATAATGCCATCAATCGGTACCTTCTCTCCCGGTTTCACAATAATAATTGTTCCGATCTCCACCTCGTCAGGATCCACCTGCTCCAGCTCACCATCCTCATTCTCGATATTGGCATAGTCCGGACGGATATCCATCAGTTCACTGATATTCTTACGGCTTTTTCCAACGGCATAGCTCTGAAACAATTCCCCGATCTGATAAAACAGCATAACGGCGACGCCTTCCTTATAATCGCCCAGGATGATTGCACCAACCGTGGCCACAGCCATTAAAAAATTCTCGTCAAAAACCTGCCGGTTGACAATTCCCTTAACTGCTTTCTTCAAAATGTCGTATCCTATGATTAAATACGGAATCATAAATAATGCCAGTTCCACATAGCCTTCCAGCGGCAGCAGCACCAGAACAACCACCAAGATGGCCGATACGACAATTCTCATCAATACCTTTTTCTGCTTTTTATTCATATTAACATTCCTCTCGTCAAACATTTTTATTTTTCATATGTTCATTTATTCATATGTTCAAATCTAGTATAACATATCTTTCTGAAATGTCAATACAAATCCTGCACAATAGACAAAAGCAGCCAACCTGAATGTGGCTGACTGCCCCTGCTTATAGATTACTATTATGAAGATGCTTCATCCTGTATAAGAAATAAATGGTAAATAACACCGCTGTCAGAATCCATGTTACCGGATAAGAAAAGGCAATAGCCGGAATCGTCGGACAAAACTTCTCCATCAGTACGACCCACAAAATCCTCACAACCCCTACACCCAGCAGAGTCATAATCAGAGGAATCACCACATCGCCCATACCACGCAGTGCTCCGGAGAATACCTCTACAAAAAGATAAACCCAGTAATAAGGCGCAATGGTCCGTATCATCGGGATACCTTCCGCTATGACTGCAGAATCATCTGTAAATATTCCCAACAACTGCGGACTGCAGAAATACATAACCACACACAGCAGCACTCCCGGTATAAACTCCAGAAGCATACTGATGCCTATACCCTTTTTTACACGTTTCATCCTGCCCGCACCATAATTCTGTCCGGCAAAAACGGTAATAGCCGTCCCCACAGAACTGCTGAGCATCCAGTAGACAGCATCGATCTTGCCAAAGGCCGCCCATGCTGCCATGGCATTGGTACCAAAAACATTGATTGCCGACTGCACAACAATATTCGGGATATCATACATGGCATACTGGATACCATCGGGAATTCCGATGGCCATCTGCTGCTTCAGAATATGCCGGTGAAAATGCAGCTTCTTTATGGATAATCCTGCCGACCGCATCAGTTCCCGCGTCACCAGTACCGCACTGACAGCCTGTGCAATTACCGTTGCTGCCGCTGCACCGGCAACACCTGCTTTTAATCCGATGATCAATATCAAATCCAGAACAATATTCACTGCCGTACAGATGATCAGATAAAACAACGGTCTTTTAGAGTCCCCCAGTGCCCTGAGTATGGAAGCACCCGCATTATAAATAAAATTAAACAAAATACCTGTAAAATAGATTCTCAAATATAAGGTAGAATCAACCATCAATTCCTCGGGTGTCCGCATCAGACGCAGGACAACAGGCACAAAGATCATACACACTGCCGTAGTGACCACACTCCCCAGAATGGAAAAGGCATAGATGGTATGCATGCCCTGATCCACCTTTTCCATATCGTGTCTTCCCCCATACTGGGAAATGACAACGGAGGCTCCTGTTGTCACACCGAGAAAGACACCTGTGATCAGCTTGGTAATCCATCCCGATGAACCGGCCACAGCCGCCAGCGCATCTTTCCCCACACCCTTCCCGACAATGATGGCATCTACTGTATTATAAAATTGTTGAAAAAAAGCGCCAAAAAGAACCGGAAGGAAAAACAGGATCAGTTGTTTGCCTATATTTCCTTCCGTCATATCTGTTATTTTATTCTGTTCCACTCAAATCCCCCCGACATTTAACTGCTACTCACCATTATTTATCTTAGCTGTTACTTTGTCAAGGTGTAATATCATTATAAAAATTGTCATCAGAATTGTTGTTGTCCATATGCCTCAAGAAATTCCTCGTACATATTCTGTCCTGCACAGCTCTGGCGGTGATACACCCCGTCCAAAGCATAAGATACCAGTTCATCGCCCACATATTCCAGTCTCAGCGAAAAAAACGGCGCATCATGCTGCATCAGCCAGAAGAATATCTTATCGCCTTCCCATATTTTCAGATTGAATACATCCTTCTTCGGCAGCCATTCCAGATTGCCCTCATTGCATTCGAGCATCTCACCTTCCCAGCCATCGGCTGAATACAGATGCATATACTCCGTCTCATAACGATCAGTAATAAAGGTAATGATGCCCCTGAAGCGATAAGATGTCAGCGTCAGTCCCGTCTCCTCCTTCACTTCACGCAGCAGACAGTCCTCCGGACTTTCCTTATCCTCGAATTTTCCGCCAACACCTATCCATTTATCCTTATTAATATCTTTCTGCTTCTTCACACGGTGCAGCATCAGATACTGATCTCCCCGTTCCATATAGCATAATGTTGTCAAAAACATTTTATTATCTCTCCAATCCACAAAATCTGTCTGTTAATAGCTTTTGCATCCCTCTTTATTGTCCTTTTTTTTCATCCTTCTGTCAAGCTGTATTATCCCCAATCTGTTCCTTGCACAATCCGGCATCCCGTGCTAAAATGAACCCAATAGATTCATTCAAACGGAGGGTTTTATGAATACAATTATAGAAAGTTTACTGGAACGGAAGTCCGTTCGTTCCTTTACAGAGCAGGATATTTCCTATGAGGATAAGCAGCTGATTCTCACAGCAGCCATGGCCGCACCAACAGCAGGCAATCAGCAAATGTATACGATTCTGGATATTACAGATCAAAAGCTCAAAGATACTCTGGCAGAGACCTGTGACCATCAGCCTTTTATCGCCACCGCCAAAATGGTGCTGATCTTTTGCGCGGATTTTCAGAAATGGTACGATGCTTTCTGTGCCGCAGACTGTCACCCAAGAACACCCGGAACCGGCGATTTCCTTCTGGCTGTACAGGACGCAGCCATTGCAGCTCAGAATACCGTTACAGCGGCACAGAGTCTGGGCATTGGTTCCTGTTATATTGGTGATATCATGGAGAATTATGAGATTCACCGTGATCTGCTCCATCTTCCGGAATATGTTTTCCCGGCGCTGATGCTGGTATTCGGCTATCCGACTAAACAGCAGCAGGAACGCCGCAAACCAGAGCGGGCACCTATGGATTTTATCGTCCATGAAAACAGCTATCGGACTTTATCCAGAAAAGATTTTGAAAAGGGCATGGGGATCAACCGCGGGATCACATCCTATGATGACTGGATGCAGGCCTTCTGCAAAAGAAAATACCATTCCGATTTTTCTCTTGAGATGACCCGTTCTGTAGAAGAAGCATTGAAAAACTTCCGCCATCAGTGAACGCCATTCGGTTCCCTGTAAACCAGTAATATAAGCCAAAAAAGAGAAATTCTTCGGAATCATGAACAACATATTCCCCGAATTTCTCCTTTTTATGACATTGCTTCGAATTCTATTTCAAGCTTATCTGATATACCAACAGCTGATATCCGGCTGCCAGGCCAATACCGCCCATAAGGGCTGCCAGTGTATATAAAAGTGACTGTTTTACTTCATCCTTATCTCCAACGATCACAGCCTTTTTCTCATCCTTGCCGTCATCATAAACTTTGATCTCCACTTCTGATCCCTTTGGAAACTTCGCACGCATCTCTTCTTTTGTATCGTAGTGTTTCCTCGAATAACAATACAGACGCTTGCCCGCCTTGGTCTCACGATACATAAAACGGTAACACCAGACAATATCTCTGTCCTTCTCATCCGCATCCTCCGGGTGGCAGAAGCCATCTACAACAGCTTTCACCTTCTTACCTCTTATATAAGGCTTCCAGAAGGTATAGCTGATTATACCTACAATAATCAGTACCAACAAATTTGTTGAATTAAAAATCATACCCATCATCAGTTCTTCTCCCCTTTAATCGTAAACGTACTTGTATTATTATATCCTTAGAAACAGTTACCGTCAACGAATAAATTTACATCTGGTTTTTTATACAAAATTAGGGTAGACTGTTGACAGGAGGTGTTTATCATGATCTATGATTCAATCATCATCGGTTCCGGCATTGCAGGTGCTTCTGCAGCTATGAACCTGAAAATACGTAATAAATCTTTTTTAATCTTCGGCAGCCCATCTTTTAATACCAAGGCCATTAAAGCAGAACAGATCCTCAATTATCCGGGAATGCCCGGTATTAACGGACAACAGCTCTCCGATGCTGTTTTTGAACATCTGAAACAGATGGGTATTACTGTGACTGATCTCAAAATCAACGGTGTTTTCTACTATAATGATACATGGCACATCACCTCAGGCATGCAGATGTTTGAGGCCCGTACCGTCATTCTTGCTACCGGTGTGGAATTTTCCAATCCGCTGGAAGGTGAACAGGCACTGGTTGGTATGGGTGTCAGCTATTGTGCCACCTGTGACGGTATGCTGTACAAAGATAAGGATGTGGCCGTGATTGCTACAAGTGCAGATGCAGAAAAAGAGATGCTCTATCTGTCAGAAATTGCATCCCATATATCCTATATGCCGACCTATCCACTGAAAAACAATTTTGATGACAGAGATAATCTGACCATATACAAAGACCGTCCGCAGGCCATCCTCGGCGACAATACCGTTACCGGTGTCCGCCTCAAATCAGGGGAGGATGTATCTGCGGACGGTGTGTTTATCCTGAAGGATGCGATCTCACCTTCCACTCTCGTCTATGGTCTGGAAACAGACGGCCGCCATATCATCGTTGACCGGCAGATGCGCACCAATCTGGAAGGCTGCTTTGCCTGCGGAGACTGCACGGGCCGACCTTACCAGTATGTCAAGGCTGCCGGCGAGGGCAATATCGCCGCCCACTCTGCCATTGAATACCTGGCAAAGATAATTTAAACTTCGATGACCGTTCCGGTCATCAGCGGATGGATCTCACGAAGCTCTCTGGTCAGTATCTCCAGTGCTTTATCGCCGGTGCAGTGGCCTGTATAGTAAACTGCATCCGGCAGATTGTCCGCCAGATGTTTGATAATCGGCTCCGGCAGGCACTCGCCTGTTCTCGGACTGTACAGATGAAAACCGCCAATGATCAGATCTGCTTTTACCGGACACTGGTTGATAATATTCAGAACACCCTTGTGACCGCATCCCATGAGCAGTACATTCTTCTCTCCCTGAATAACCAGATGCTGCTCATGAATAAAATCATCCCTTGTCTTATCCTCTTTCAGAAGATTCTTATTGGTCTCATAAACCTCACCACATACATGGCTGTAGATCTGCAGCTCATCATCAATTACAAAATTACCGTCCAGCAGACGTACCTGTGGATGATTTTTAAGATCCTGATTCAGACCAATATATTCCGGGCCCGTCTTCTTGTTGGTGTAATGATTGGCAAATGCCTTCTCCTGAAGATAGATCACCGCATGATTATTGATGGCCAGAAAAGCATCCAGACCGCCGCCGTGATCATCATGACCGTGTGAAATAACAACTGTATCTACCTGAGACAGATCAATCCCCAATGCTTCTGCATTTTTGATAAACAAATCCGTTGTTCCTACATCAAACAGCAGCTTATGCTTTGCCGTCTCCACATAAATACTGAGTCCATGCTCTGCAGGCAGACTGCAGGTCGTCGTATCCTCCACTAAAGTTACAAGCTTCATAATTAAACCCCCTTTTCCCTATAGTATATCACAGGAAATATCCGTATTCCAGCAGAAGTTAATTAAGGAATGCTTTGCCATATCCCCCGAATTATGATATACTAAATGCACAGTTCAACAGAAGGGATGGTGGGTTCATGAAAATGCAGGAATCTCCGGAAGATTATCTGGAAACCATACATATGCTTTCTCTCCACAGCAGCGAAGTACGTTCTATTGATGTGGCCAGACATCTGGGCTATTCCAAGCCAAGTGTCAGCGTCGCCATGAAGCGTCTTAGGGAAAATGGTTATGTCAACGTGGATGCAAATGGCTTTTTGACCCTGACGGAATCAGGATTGTCCATTGCCCGCAGTGTCTATGAACGCCATCAAGTGATTGCCGGGTATCTGAATTCCATAGGTGTCAGTGAAGAAACTGCTCTGAAAGATGCCTGCCGGATCGAACATGTCATCAGCGAAGAAAGCTTTCAGAAGATCAAAGAGATTTATACCGCTTCAGTAAAATAACCGGAAGAAACGCGCTTTTGCGTGTTCCCCCGGTTGTCTTTTTATCTGTAAATACCCAGTTTTTACATGATACATAAAAGATTTCCATGCCTTCCCTATCCGGCATGTTCAAGCAGTATCCCCTCAAGAGCCGCGCCGCTGCTGTTATGACAGCGGACAATCTTAAAGTTTTTCTTTTCCGATTCATCAACAGCACATCTTACCATTTTATGAGATACTGTGTTTGTAAACAGAATACAAAGATCCGGATCTCCAATCTGTTTATCAAGATTCGCCGACATCTGAGTAAATACCTTGGCTTTACATCTGTGGGATTTACATATCTTCTTATATTGGCAGACCATTCTGTCATGACCCCCGATAATGACTACGCTCATATTCTCCCACTCTCCTTCCTGTTTCTACTGCTTTTTCCTGTATTCTTCTAATGAGTTCATAAGTCTGACTGTATACTGTCATCTCTCTTCCCCTTCATTTTATATTAGTTAGTTTTAGCTAACCATCTGGCAGCCCTTTCCCGAGCCCGGCACATCCACCTGCGGTTTCAGCGCTGCCACCTTCAAAATCCCTATATCTGTCAGAGTATTGACCATACGGTAGACTGTCGCCATTCCGATGCCCGGATCCTTCTGAATGGCCTGATAATATATCTCCTTACAGCTGGAACATTCATGTTCCAAAACGATGTCCAATATCAGCCCTCTCTGCTTTGTTACACGGAAACCGCACTTTCTCAGCAGACGAAGGATCTCCTCCTTCTCCTGGCAGACACTCTGGTACTGTTCATTTTTTACACTGTTCTCCACAGCTGCATCCACCTCCGCAATTACCACTGCAGCCCGAACATGCCTTTCCATTTTTTTTATCTTTATAAATACTGTGAATCGCACCGGCTGCCATAGCCAGCACCACTAAACCTACTACAAGAGTTCCCATTAAGCGCGTGCAGCTCCTTTCACATGAACTGTTAATTTTTTACTTTCTTTGTAAGGACGAACCAGCATATAAATGAATACGGCAACGATGATAACCGCTGCGATAACACCAATACTGAAGCCGCCGCCTGTGATCAATGTACCAAACTGATTGATGCAGAGAGCAACAGCGTAAGCAAGAACACACTGGTAACCAATAGCAAACCATGTCCATTTTGCATTGTTCATTTCCCTCTTGATAGCCCCGATGGCTGCAAAGCAAGGGGCACACAGGAGATTAAACACCAGATAACTGTATGCTGCAACCGGTGTAAATGCTGCTGCAACATTCGTCCAAACCTCTGCTCCGTCTTCTGCAACTTCTTCGAAACCGAAGAGAATACCGAAGGTACCTACAACATTTTCCTTGGCAACCAGGCCTGTAACTGCCGCTACAGCAGCTTTCCAGTTGCCCCATCCAAGGGGTGTGAATATCCATGCAATGGCACTTCCAATTCTTGCCAGGATACTATTTTCAATCTCCAATGGCTCCAGCATACGGAACTGACCATCTATCCAGCCGAAATAGGTGGTAAACCAGATAAAAATCGTAGACAGAAGAATAACTGTACCCGCCTTTTTAATGAAGGACCAGCCTCTTTCCCACATACTTCTCAGTACATTACCCACCGTTGGCACATGATAGGGCGGGAGCTCCATAACAAACGGTGCCGGATCTCCGGCAAACATCTTCGTCTTCTTCAAAATGATGCCTGAGCAGATGATTGCTGCAATACCTACAAAGTAAGCACTTGGAGCCACCCACGGTGCACCGCCGAAGATTGCACCCGCAAAGAGGGCGATGATCGGAAGCTTGGCACCACAGGGAATAAATGTTGTTGTCATAATGGTCATACGGCGGTCACGCTCATTCTCAATAGTTCTGGATGCCATAACACCCGGAACACCGCAGCCTGTACCGATCAGCATCGGAATAAAGGACTTGCCTGACAGACCAAACTTACGGAAAATTCTGTCCATGATAAATGCAACTCTGGCCATGTAACCGCAGGACTCAAGAATCGCAAGGAAAATAAATAATACAAGCATCTGCGGTACGAAACCAAGAACAGCTCCCACACCGGCCACAATACCGTCAAGAATCAGCCCCTGGAGCCATGGTGCACAGTTGGCCGCCTCAAGTACACTTTCTATGGCTGGAGGAATGATCTCCCCAAACAGCACATCATTGGTCCAGTCCGTAACGATTGTACCCACCGTTGTCACGGATACGTAATAAACAAGAAACATGACCACCGCAAAAATCGGCAGCGCCAGAAAACGGTTGGTTACGACACGGTCGATCCTGTCTGACACCGTATCACCGCTCTTTCTCTTTCTATTGTAGCATTTATCAATGATACTGCCAATATATACATATCTCTCATTGGTAATGATACTTTCAGAGTCATCATCCAGCATCTCCTCAGCTCTTGAAATAACGGCTTCCACATTCGGACAGTCCGGCAGCTGATCTCCGATCTTATCATCCCGCTCGAACAGCTTGATTGCGTAAAAACGTCTCTGTGCGTCCGCAACCTGACTGTCGATCAGTGCTTCAATATCATTCAGCACACCTTCAACCTTCCGGTCAAACTTATGTACAAGATTAACTGCTTCCCTACTCTGAGCAGCTTTTACCGCTGCTTCTGCAGCTTCTTTGACCCCTGTTCCCTTTAAAGCGGAAATCTCCACAACCGGGCAACCAATAGCCTCACTCAGTTTCTCAATTCGAATCTCGTCGCCATTTTTCTGAACAAGATCCATCATATTCACAGCCATAACAACCGGAATACCGATCTCTACCAGCTGTGTTGTCAGGTAAAGATTTCGTTCAAGATTGGTTCCATCCACGATATTCAGAATAGCATCCGGTTTCTCATTTAACAGATAATTTCTTGCAACAACTTCTTCCAGTGTATAAGGCGAAAGAGAATAAATACCCGGAAGATCCGTGATGATCACATCCGAATGTCCCTTTAATTTGCCTTCCTTCTTTTCAACAGTAACACCCGGCCAGTTACCCACGAACTGGTTGGCGCCTGTCAATGCATTAAATAATGTCGTCTTGCCGCTGTTGGGATTACCGGCAAGTGCAATCTTAATTGCCATTTTTCCTACCTCCAAATAATTAGTTTTAACTAACCGCTCTCTCAAAAAATTGAGTTCTTATCTCAGAACTCTTAAATTTAGACTCGCTCGCACTGTTATTGAACTTCTATCATCTCTGCATCCGCTTTGCGCAATGATAATTCATAGCCTCTGACCGTTACTTCAACAGGATCGCCCAACGGGGCAACCTTACGGACAAAAATCGAAGCCCCCTTTGTAATTCCCATATCCATAATACGTCTTTTAACGGCTCCCTCGCCATGAAGCTTAACCACTGTCACCGTTTGACCGCACGGGATTCCCTTTAAAGTCTTCATCTCCGTCTCCTCTCTCTGCTCTCTTACTATCCAGCCAACATAATCTTTGATGCCAGGCCGCGGTTCAAAGCAATTCTTGATCCTCTTACAGCAAGGATCATACCGCTGCCGCTCTGACCCACAACAGATACCTCCGTTCCTGAGGAAAAACCAAGGTTCTGAAGGTGATGAACAACCTCCTCTTTACCACGAAGTGTATCAACAACTCCTGATTCTCCTACACTTAATAAAGCAAGTGGCATCATAAATCCTCCTTTCCCGGTTTTATTATCTCCCGTTGTAAATCCAAGTCATTACTTCATCTTGAATTATTGATATCGACTATCATTTACAGTTACATTATATGCTTGCCGGAGGTTAATGTCAACTAACCCATTATTTATTTAACGATAAAAATTCTCAACTATTCTTTCAATTCGTTGTATCATAAAATATCCTATGCTATACTGAAAACAAACAGCTGTGTTTAATTGCTATTTTGGAAAGGAGAGTTTCTATGCCCGGCATATATTTTCATCTTTGTGAAGCTAAACTCATTACCCACTATATCCTTTCAGCTCCCGTTACTCTTCCGTTCACCAGACATCCCGGATGGCAGAATGATTTTACCATAGGAAGTGTCCTTCCCGATGCCATTCCCCGCGAACTCAAGTATAAAACCCACTTCTGGCACCCGAAAGATTTCTCACATGTGGTGATCGCACCGACTATCGAAACATGGCAAAACACCTATCCCGATGCCATCTGTCACCCTATGCTCATGGGCTATCTCTCTCATCTTCATCTGGATTACCTGTACTTTACCAGATATCTTCCCCGCCATGTACGTTTTATCAACGAAACAGGGAAAAAAGAATCGGAACTGGCCTCTGTGACCGAAGCTGTACTGACCAGCAGCGGTGAGCATATGCCCGTTTGGCAATTCTTCTCCCAGGATTATTTTTATGGCGATTATATACGCATCAATCCTTATCTCGTGGAAAAATATCATCTGTCTCTGCCTGCTGCTCCCATTGGAAACTGGCCGGTCATGGAAACAGACTTTGATACATACAAACGCTTTTGTCTTATATTTTCCAAAGAGCTGACCAGTGAACAGCGCTTCCGTCCAATGCAGGTCTTCGACCGGGAAGACTTCGAACACTTCCTCGACCGGACCGCCCGGCAGTTCGTCTCCGACTACCTGAATTAGGCAACGATTTTTTCATATTCTTTGAGCTTCCGTCTGGCTTCAGCACTCAGATTCACAGGTACCTGGATCTGTATGGTCACATACTCGTCGCCATGGACGGAAGCATCTTTCATGGATACAATACCCTTTCCACGAAGGCGGATCTTGCTGCCGGACTGAATTCCTGCCGGCACCTTGCACTTCACACTGCCGCTTAACGTCTGCACAAGTGCCTCACCGCCGAATACAGCTGTTGTAAATGGTATGGATGCCGTCGTGTAAATATCCATACCCTTCCGTTCAAAGCCCGGCTTTTCCGCAACATGAATCTCCAGCAGCAGATCACCCGTTTCTCCTCCATTTGCACCCGATGCTCCTTTGCCGCGAAGACGAATGGTCTTTCCGTCATCGATACCGGCCGGAATATGCACCTTCAGTGACTGAACATGACCGCCGTCAGGATCCGACAAACGTATCACTTTATCACAGCCAAAAGCTGCCTCTTCAAGGCTCACTGTCACACTGGAGCGAAAATCAGCTCCCCGCTGGCTGTAACTTCTGCCTCCTGGTCCGTAACCTCGTCCGGAACGCTGTCCCCCAAAACGGTCTGACTTCGCTCCTCCGAACATGTCTCCGAAAATATCGCCAAATATATCGCCCATATCGCCGTCTCCGCCGCTCTCAAAATGAAATTCTCTGTAATTGCCGTTACCTGTGGAATTTCCCTGGAAACCGCCAAAACCGCTGCCTCCGCTGAAGCCTCCAAAGCCTCCAAAATCCCCGAAACCGCCTGCTCCGCTCTGTGATCCGTAGGAACCGCCGCCTGCGGCACCTTCCTCAAAGGCTGCAAAACCAAATTGATCGTATAATTTTCTTTTCTTCTCATCACTGAGAATATTATAAGCTTCTGTTACTTCCTTAAACCTCTGTTCCGCCTGCCCATTCCCCGGATTGGTATCCGGATGATACTTTTTCGCAAGCTTCCTGTATGCACGCTTAATCGTCTGCTCATCTGCATCTCTGCTGACACCGAGCACCTCATAATAATCTCTCTTAGCCATCACAACCACCTCCGGCAAATATAAAAATCATGTGAAGCACACTAAAATCTCACTGTAGAAAAGAGGATGCTGTATATCTGTACCACATCCCCTCTAAACGCCATTTGTTCTATTTGTACTATAACACCCATTTTGTCTGATGTCAACCCCCACATACAAAAAAGTCCTGTGGAAATATATGATTCTTCCCACAGGACATTGATACATTTATAAAATTTCTATTCCGGCTTCTCTGCAGGCTCTCAATGTCTCCTCATCCCAGATGGATGCCTGCACTTCGCCTACATGGGCTTTCTGAAGCAGCAGCATGCAGATTCTGGACTGCCCGATACCTCCGCCAATAGTCAATGGCAGCTCATTATTGAGAAGCATCTGATGAAATGGCAGCTTACGTCTGTCATCACAGCCAGCCTTGGTCAGCTGTTCATCCAGAGACTGTGCATTCACACGGACACCCATGGAGGATACCTCCAGGGCACACTGCAGCGGCTCATGCCAGAACAGCAGATCGCCGTTTAACTGCCAGTCATCATAGTCCGGCGCACGGCCGTCATGACGCTCCCCGGATTTCAGCAGATCACCGATCTGCATAATAAAAATGGTCTTTTTCTCCCTGGCATAGGCATTCTCCCTTTCCTTCGGCGTAAGGTCCGGATACATATCCTCCAGCTCCTGGGATGTAATAAAGGCAATCTCACGGCAAAGCTCCGTATGCAGATTTTCATAACGGTATTTGACTTCATCCAGTGTATTGCAGATGGATTCCACGATTCGCTTTACTGTATTCTTCAGATAGTCAAAGTTCCTGTCTTCTGCTGTAATGATCTTCTCCCAGTCCCACTGATCCACATAGGCGGAATGAAGATTATCCAGTTCCTCGTCTCTGCGGATGGCATTCATATCACAGAGCAGTCCCCGTCCCACATGAAAATCATAGCGGTACAGCGCCATACGCTTCCATTTTGCCAGGGAATGCACCACCTGTGCTTCCATCTTCGCATCCGGTATCTCAAAAGCAACCGGACGCTCCACGCCATTCAGGTCATCATTCAGGCCGGAGGCCGGATCCACAAAAAGGGGAGCCGTCACACGCTTCAGATTCAGTGCCATACAAAGCTTTTTCTGCATGAGATTCTTGATCATGCCGATGGCCTCCTGGGTCTCATAACTGCTGAGACAGGAATGATAATTATCAGGTATTATAATATTTCCCATACTAATCCCTTTCCTTTCCATAGGTCAGAACAGCAATCTGCTGTGCCATCCCCTTCTCAATGGTCATGGTATTACAATCTATATGATGTACCATATCCCGGTCAAACAGCTCCGTAAATGTATCTACATATCCGATTTCATCAAAACCAAAGCTGTCACTGCTGTAATGCATCGGAATTGTTACTGCAGGTTTCAGTTCCTTCACCAGGGCCGCCGCCTGAGCGCCGTCAATGGTATAATAGCCGCCCACCGGAACCAGCGCCAGATCCAGATTCCGCAGCTTCTTCTTCTGTCTCTCCGTCAGTTCACATCCAAGATCACCAAAATGCGCGATCTTGAATCCATCCATATTCATAATCAGAATATCGGACCATCCCCTCAATGTACCATTCTTATCATCATGATCAACACTAAGAGCCAGTACATCCGGCAACCCCTCCGTCGTGCCGGACGATACCTCTACAGCCTCTCTGTAATTATGATCAAAATGCTCATGACTGCATACGACCATATCCGCCGTCTCATGAATATCCTGAAGCCCGGGTATACTTCCCGGAGCAAAAGGATCAAATACAACACTGCGCCCCTGATGAGAAATCTTAAAACAAGAATGTCCCAGCCATTTTACTTCCATCCCGATACCTTCCTTTCAGCTTTTACACTCATCCCCGCAGTATCATTCTTTTCCCAGTGCAGCACCTCTTGCCAGTGCATCATCGATATGTACACAGAAATTCTCAGCCCCGACTTTGTCATAAAGGCCGGATTTTTTCATGGCTGTCATCGGCTGCTCATTCACATGAGAAAAGATCAGCGTCACATGCTGCTTCTGACACTTCTCCCAGAGCATTTCCAGTGCGTGCATCGCCGTCGCATCAATGGCATTGACACTTCTCATACGCAGAATCAGGCAATTATTGAAATCCTTGGTGTGAATATCGGCGATCTTGTCTGCTGCACCAAAAAACAGCGGACCGCTCATTTCATAAACCCGGATATTCTTCGGCACGGTTCTGAGGTTAATACTGTCAGGGTCATTTTCATCATCGATATATTTCCATCCGGCTACCTCTGTTTCTTCACTCATACGTTTCATAAACAGCATGGATGCCAGAACCATATTGACCTCAATAGCAACAACCAGATCAAAGACAATGGTCAGCACAAAGGTCAACACCAGTACTATTATATCACTCTTTGGCGCAGTTTTCACCAGATAAACGAATTTACGCCATTCACTCATATTATAAGCCACCATAAACAGAATAGCCGCGATGGTCGGCATCGGAATAAGCGCCGCATAAGGCATCAGTACAACAAGAATCAGCAGAAGCGTCACTGCATGTACCATACCCGCAATCGGTGTGCGGCCGCCATTCTTAATATTGGCTGCTGTACGGGCAATGGCACCCGTGGCCGGAATACCGCCAAATAATGCAGAAGTAATATTACCTGCACCCTGAGCCACCAGCTCCATATTGGAACGGTGCCGTGAATTAATCATACCATCGGCCACCACACAGGATAAAAGGGATTCAATCGCTGCAAGAATAGCGATGGTCAATGCATCCGGAAGCAGTATCTGTACCATTTTAAAGCTGAAAGACGGTACTGTCAGTCCCGGAAGCTTATTGGAAATCGTGTACAGATCACCGATGGTATTCACCTGCATATTCAGCCCTTTAACCATCACAATACCGGCAATAACAGCCAGCAGTGACGGCGGGATCTTGTCATTGATCTTCGGCCAGACAATAAGAATAGCCAGACAGACAGCTCCAACGATCACTGCCTGCAGATTAATGGTATTGATAAAACGGATATCTGCAGCCAGTTTGTCCATAGTCTCGATCAGCGGCTCTTCCGTTACAACGGATAATCCCAGAAAGTCCTTAATCTGCCCAACAAAAATCGTCACGGCAATACCGGCGGTAAAGCCCGTTGTAATTGTATACGGAATATACTTGATCAGGCTTCCCATGCGGCAGACACCCATCAGGATCAGGATAATACCTGCCATCACCGTAGCCAGAGCCAGACCTTCTATCCCGTTCTGAGCAGCGATACCGGCTACAATGGTTGCAAAAGCCGCTGTAGGCCCTGCGATCTGCACGCGGCTTCCACCGAGGAATGAAATAACAAATCCAGCGGTAATAGCCGTGTAAATGCCCATCTCAGGGGTCACCCCCGATGCCAGGGCCAGGGCGATAGACAGCGGCAGCGCAATAATTGCCACAATAATACCCGCAATAACATCCTTTACAAATTGTTCTTTCGTATAGCCCTTCATAACGGACCATAACATTGGTTTTAATTTTTCCATTTTTCTTCTAATCCTCTCTCTGTCAGCGATAAATTTTTTACACGCAAAACATGTCTATTATACGCTGAGAATATGGAAAAATCTACACAAATATAAACACTTTTTACTGTACAAAAGCGTTATTTCTAACAGTTATGAAATAAAATCGCTCAGGTCAAACGTTCTATAGCGTTCTACACCTGAGCGAAATAAAAGTATTGATAAGACAGCAGCTTTTTTGCATCTTATTGTGCCATTAGCCATAATTAATCTTCAGCTTGCTGAAGAAATCCTCCAGTATGTATCGTCCATCGATATCCTCATAGACCCGGATCGGCCGGTTCTCATGATTTTCACGATAGTACATATCCTCCCCGATATAAGGTGCCCGCTTCCAGCTATAGCAGTAATTATGCTCCTCCATCATCAGTCCAATAACCGTCAGGTCACAGATGTCCAGGGATTCTGCCCTCGGCCATCCCGGAGAATGCTTCATTTCCTCAAAAAAGTCTACCACCTCGTTAAATAGAAATCTGCCGATCTCCCCGCACGGATAGACCTTCAGCTGCAGCTCTGCAAGCCCCGCTCTCGGCTTTGCATAGACCTTCGTCGGTATCTGCCAGACCTCGGCTTTTGAAGCCAGCACGATATTGGCCGCCGTAATATCATTGACCAGGTTGAATTCCATACCGCCGTTCGGATAGATATTGCCGCCATTCCAGACAATAATGATCCTGGACTCAATGGCAGGCTCCAGCATCAGCGCACAGGCAATATCCGTCATAGGCCCCAGTACACCGATATACAGTTTCTCACCCGGCGCCAGCGCCATAGCTTCCTCAATAATCATCCGGACGCCTTCATTATCATAGGCCGGAATATTACCAAAATACCCCTTTTGCAGCACCTTTAATGCCGTCCTGCTGCCCCTGGCCGTCCGCACCTTGCCTTCAAGCCCTGCATACTGCAGTACCTTCTGCAGTTCCTCATAGCTGGCCTCCATGGAATCCTCGATACGGTCATGGCCAAAATGAGCCGCAATAATGCCCCGGACATCGAACTTCGGTGTCATCAGCGCATGCATGATCGCAAACTGATCATCCACCTCATTGCGGACATCCGTATCCAGAATCACCTTGATGCGCTTCTCAGTCGGCACATGAAATAAATAATTTTCCTCAAACATTTCTTTTCTCCATATAATAAATATTTGCATTTACCCTTTAACAGCGCCTGCGGCTACACCTTCTATGAAGCTTCGCTGTGACAGGATGAATATGATGATGATCGGCAGGGTGGCCATGGTGAGCATGGCGAAGAGTTCCGGATAGTTGGTGGAATGCTTGCCCACAAAGTTCGCAATGGACAATGGCAGTGTCCGCAGTTCGTCCCTGGTGATCATAATATTGGCCATGAAATAGTCATTCCAGATGGTCAGCCCGCTGAAAATGACCTGGGTGGCGACACCGGCCCGGGCCAGCGGCACAATAATACGCACAAAACAGCCAAACCGGGAACATCCGTCGATCATGGCCGCCTCCTCCAGTTCCTTCGGCAATGATATGAAGAATCCACGCATGATAAACATACCCATGGCAATATTCTGGGCGGCATAAATGAGCATCAGGCCCCAGTGGGCATTCAGCATGCCCATTTTCATGGCAACGGTAAAGGTGGGAATACCCAGTACACCCGCAGGAATCATGATGCCTGTCAGCAGATACATATAAATCAGATTTCTGCCCTTGAATTTCAGTCTGGCTACAGCGTAGGCTGCGCAGCTGGTAACCGGAATCATGATACACATGGACCCGACTGTTACCACAATACTGTTAATAAAACGCCGTCCAAGATCTGCATTTTTCCATGCCGCAAAATAATTCTCCAGGTGAAATTGCGACGGCAGACCCCAGATATTCGTATAGAATTCCGATTTATCCTTCATGGAGCCAAGAAACATCCATATAATCGGGTATACACAAATAATGAGCATGACGATGAGTACGAGAGCACAGATCACATGATAAACAGATATTTTTTTCTTTTTCATCACTGTACCCTCCTTAATCGTATGTATCTTCTTTGGACATGAATTTCAGCTGGATAAATCCGAATACCAGCACCATAAGGAACAGAATCACACTCATGGCATTGGCTTTACCGAAATTATAATCCGTGAAGGCAGTTTTCATAATATAGGTTAACGCAACCTCCGTACTGTGATAAGGGCCTCCGTCCGTCATGATATAAACGATATCATAATTGGATACAAAAGCACCGGTAATGCTCATGAGCACGTTGATCACGATGGTGGCATTGACCATCGGAATCGTTACATACCGCAGCTTCGCAAATGCTCCTGCACCATCGATTTCTGCCGCCTCATACAGATCCTTCGGAACACCCTGCAGTCCCGCTATGTAGAGGACCATATGATAACCGATCCATTTCCAGACATCCACGACGATAACCGAATACAGGGCAACTTTGGCATCACTGAGCCAGCCAAGGATCAGACTATCCAGACCCAGCCCCGTCAGCAGGCTGTTCAGAAGACCAAAGGTCGGATTATAGATCCACACCCACAGAATACCTATTACAATATAAGACAGAGTAACCGGTATATAGATGGCCGTTCTGAACAAAGTCCTGCCAAAGAACTTTTTCACCAGTATGGATGCCAGGAAAAAGGCAATTATATTTTTCAGTACTGTAACAAGAATCGCATAAACAAAAGTATTTCTGATGGCTTTCCAGTAAACATCATCCTTGAATACATAAAGATAGTTCTTAAAGCCATTAAATTTCATATCCGAGAAGCCGTCCCACTTAAAGAAGCTTGTATAGATGCCCACAATAAAAGGAAGTACCACAAACAGGGTAAAAAGGATCAGGGCAGCCAGGCACATCAGATATGGGAAAGCATCTATTTTCTTTTTTCTCATTATCCATACCTCCTATCATGAGAGCAGTCACGCTTCTCAAAAGAATATATTATTTCATATACTGGGAGAGATCAGGAACAACAGCCGGTGTCACATTGTCCCACTGTTCTTCCGTCCAGGACTCCCACCACGCATAGGTATAATCCTGCTCCTCACAAACTGTGTCATAGGCTTTCTGTACATATGCCGCAGCTTCCTGGCTGGTCATCTCACCGCTGATGGATGCAACAATGGCTGTACTCAGGGCATCATTTACCTCTGACGGCCAGATCCAGTCGAGATATTTTGCTGAGTTGTCCGCAATCTGGCTGTTAAGGAAATCCGTTACCTCATCCGGCTCTGTTGAAACGCCTTTAAGTACTTCATAAATCATCGTAGATGTACCAAGAATCTTCTGTGCATTTTCCTGACGTGTAATATACTCGAGGAATCTCATGGTATTCTCCAGATTGTCATCGGATGCAAAGCTTGGCACTGCCAGTGCATAGTCACCCACACCATAACCATTTTCTGCATGAGAACCTTCTACCATAACAGGGAAAGCGAATGCTCCTACCTCAAAATCACAGGAATTCTTGATGGTCTCATAATCCCATGTTCCTGCAAACAACATACCTGCCTTGCCCTGGGCAAATGTGGCAATCATACCTTCCTCATCCGTATCCAGACTGGCTGTGGTCAGCACCTGATCATCATAGAACTTCTTTACAAGATCAAAAGCCTGAACTGAAGCATCGGAGACAAAGGATGTCTCTCCCTTCAGGAAAGATTCAACAGCCGCGATCGCGTTATTGCCTGTTGCCTGATTGTAAGTCTCTGTATACATCATTGGCCATGCCCAGCCGTCCTTACCCTGGAAAATCATCGGCATCATACCGTCTTTTTCAGACAGTGCCCGGGATACCGTCAGCAATTCATCCCATGTCGTCGGTGCCTGCAGGCCCATTTCGTCAAATAAAGTCTTATTGTACAGACACATATAGGAAGAAGCATCATAATACGGCAGTGCCCACAGATGATCGCCGATATAACAGTGATCTGTCATACCTTCTGAATAACGGTCGAGCAGCGGAGCTGCCAACTCTGTCAGATCCTTAACACCGCCTGCTGCCCCCAGTGTAGAACTGATGGTGCCAATGCCTACACGGACAATATCCACCTGATCACCTGCCAGTTTTGACTCCTGAAGCAGTGTCGGAATCTCATCCCAGGTTCCCTGAAATCTCAATTCCACCTCAATTCCTGTCTCTTCCTGGAAAGCAGCCGCAACCTCTTCCCATGCTGTCTGTTCTTCGGCCACATCCGGTACACAGGCCAGCATAACGACCTTGCCGCCCTTACCGGTTTCGCCGCCGTTGTTCCCGGATGCTTCGCCGCCCTGGCTGCCTGACGGAGAACCACAGCCCGCCAGCATACCGATACTCAGTGCTGCTGTACACAATAATGCTAAAATCTTTTTCATGTTTTAATTCCTCCTTAAAATTTCTTTAACTTCCTCTTTATCTGGAATCGAAGCCTGCGCACCCGCGCGGGTGACAACGATTGAAGATACTTTATTGGCAAAATGAATTGCCTCATCCATAACCATGCCCTCTGCCAGTCCGTTGACAAGCGCCGCTGTAAATGTATCTCCGGCTGCGGTGGTATCCACCGGCACCACCTTCTGTCCCTCAAAAAATCTGACACCCTCCTGTTCTGCCAATAGAGCGCCCCGGTCTCCCAGCGTAACGACTACTTTTGATACACCCTTTTCCAGCAGCACAGCCGCCGCTTTCCTTATGTCTTCGTCTGTATCCGTCCTCATTCCGGTCAGTATCCGGAGCTCGGTCTCATTGGGCTTCATAATATCAATCAGAGAGAACAATTCATCCGGCAGATCCGCCCTTGCCGGTGCAGGATCCAGTATCATGCATTTACCATACTGCCGGGCCATTCTCGCCAGTTCCAGCACCGCATCTACAGGTGTCTCCAGCTGAGTCATAATATAATCACAATCTGT
This sequence comes from Coprococcus sp., assembly GCA_016297495.1. Taxonomy (GTDB): domain Bacteria; phylum Bacillota; class Clostridia; order Lachnospirales; family Lachnospiraceae; genus Coprococcus_A. The sequence continues at coordinate 10,401 of JAEDGN010000024.1, read as the reverse complement.
GATCACACTTTCCTGCTTCCGGATCAGCTCCGGGGTCAGACAAAAATTGGCTCCGGAAATAACAATAATGCAGTTCTCACCACAGTCATCCACAGATATCACTGCCAGACCCGTCGGCTCATCGACCACAGGGATGACAGCGGATGTATCCACCCCCGCCTGTCTCAGATTATCAATAAGCGCCTGTCCATTGCTGTCTGCTCCAACGCATCCGATCATGCGCACATCTCCGCCAAGTCTGCCAACAGCAAAAGCCTGATTGGCACCTTTGCCTCCCGGACTGTAGGTCAGCTTTCTTCCCAGAATCGTCTCCCCGGGCTGCGGATGGTGGTCCACATCCAGCACCATATCCATATTCAGGCTGCCTGCCACCAGTATTTTCTTCATTCACATGCCTCCTTTAAACGCAGAACCTGTCTGCGTATTTCATCCTGATAAACCTCCATCATCATCCGGTCAGCCAGTGCCGGCTGAACGCCCATCCGCGTAATGCTGATACCGGCCGCATAAGATGCATAACACATGGCGGTCACAATATCATGTCCCATATTCAGATAAACCGTAAAAGCCGCAATAAAAGCATCCGCTGCCCCCGTAACATCCACGGGCTCAAAATCCGGCGCATCCATTCGGACATTATACACCGAATCCTTCAGATGGCATCCCCTGCTTCCAAGGGTTACAATGACATGTCCGACCCCCGCGGCCAGCAGCCGGTCCATCTTCTCCTCCCGGCTGCCGCTGCCGGTTACGATTCTGTTCAGTTCCTTCTCATTCGGAATCAGATAATCAATATATGCCAGCATCTCCTCCGGAATCTCAGTCTGCAGTGCAGGCTTGACAATCGTTGTCACCCCGTACTCCTTGCACACACGGAGTGCGTGCATCATGGGTTCCGCCATAATCTCAACGGGCAGCAGACAATACCCTACGCTTTCAAACAGATATCTGTATGTATCGATCTGTTCTGCCGTAAAATTACCATTGGCACCTGGATAAACAACAATGGTTCCCTCACCATTATCCGCAGCATGAATATACGCCTTGCCTGTCGGAAGACAGGTATCAAACAAAACACCTTCCGTCATAACACCGCTGGCCTTCAATGCCGCATAAATTTTCCGTCCGTCAATATCATTGCCGATTCTGCCCATGGCATAGACTGTACCGCCGAGCCTTGCAACACCGACAGCCTGATTGGCTCCTTTACCCCCGGGCATCTGTACCTTCCTGTCTGACAGAATCGTCTCTCCGTCACCCGGCAGTACCTTAACATGGATCGTCTCATCCATATTCATACTGCCCAGCACCAGCACCTTCGACTGCATGGACAGGCATTCCCTCACCGGCTCTGACGTGCTCTCTCTCTCAATCACGGTATAGCCCGGATTCACTGCTTCCTCCGGCAAATCCGCCTTCTCTTCAAGATATCTCAAAACTGCTGACGCACATGCAGCTGCTTCCTGCTCCGCCGGATGTGACACTGCCGACATCCCCGGCTTCAGAACACGGGCAAGTTCACTATCCTCCAGGCAGAGCACCGACAGATCCTCCGGAATCCGCAGGCCATGACGCATGCAGGTCTGATAAACTCCGCCTACAATATCCGCCGTTTCACAGATGATAGCCGTCACATTGCGGTTCATCAAAGCATGCGCCCGCTGATGGGCCGCCGCAGCCGCATCTTCATCGCAGCAGACATTCGCCTCATCAAATACAAAACCCTGTTCAAAAAAAGCTCTTGCACATCCTTTACTGATCCAGTTCATTCGCTCCGGGCTGACACCCAGGATCCCTACATCCCTGTGCCCCCGTCTGATCAGATATTCTGCCGCTTCATATCCGAGAAGATCCGGATTCTCCAGCAGCACACAGGTCAGCTCCGCTGTAGGAATACCCCCGATTTTAAAAACAGGCATCTGATCCTGAAGCTCCTTCAAAATACAATCCGTCCGTTCATCAGCTGATACTGCCAGCAGTGCATCCACATTCCTGGACCGCAGCCTTCTGATCTGAGCATTCAGAGAAGCGGTATCTCTGTAAAAGCCCGCCGCAGTACTATACCCGCCGGCAGAAAAATTCCTTTCCAGAAGTCTCAGTGTATCTCTGGCAGATCTGTCACCTTCAGGAAACAAAATCCCCAGAAGATAGCTCCGGCGCTCCTTCGACTCCAACGCCTCCGCATAAGGACGGTAGTTCTGCTCTCTGGCAATCTGAAGAACCTTCTTCCTTGTCTCCGCGCTGATACTGTCATCCTTATTATTCAAAACCTTGGACACTGTTCCCGGAGAGACCTTCGCCAGTGCCGCAATTTCCTTAATTGTCATTTCCATTCACCCCTTAGGAAAATAGTTTCGGAAATTATTTTCTTAAATATACCATACATTGCTGTCAAAGTCAACAAATACACCTTTTAATTAACGTATATGTTTTATCATAATTTATATGAATTTACAACTGTCTTGTCATATATTTTGCAAAGTATTTTACATTTTTCGCATAGGTATGTTACCTTTTTTGACTGGATTTGTCGCTTTTTCTGTGGTAAACTATATTCATACAAAAGATAAATCCTTTAAGCACCAAAGAGAAAATCTTTTACTAAAGATAACTATTATAGAAAGTACAAAAGAGGAATGCTTAAAGAACTAAAGACAAAAGGAGTGACATTGACCATCTGGCTTCCCAGTATTCAATGTCACTCCTTTACTTTATCTTACAGCAGTATTTCTCGAGCCCGCCGGTATTTATCCAGTCTTGCAAGCGTGCGCGCATCCATACTGCTGCTGTCCAGCCTGGCAGTATCACTGTTGTGCTCCAGATCCGCCAGTTTGACTGTACGCGCCAGCCGGTTGTCCTTCAAAGCTTCTATATATTCCATATAAGGAATACCCGCTTCATGGGTCAGGAGCGCCAGAGCCTCCATCACCGCCGTGCTGAATCCCATCTTTCCCAGGTCCTCCAACGTGTAATCCGTATCCTCCACAACATCATGAAGCAGAGCCACTATGGTAGATTCCTCATCCTTCATCTGTTCCGCCAGATGAAACGGATGGAATACATAGGGCATGCCAGATTTATCCATCTGATCCTTATGCGCTTCAAAACACAGCTTCAATGCTTTTTTTGTATCTGCTGTATATATCATTGTGCCTCCTCCTTTAACTCCATGACAGCATTTGACTTCTTACCTGTCCAGGGCAAACAATGCCGCTCCCAGGGCACCGACGATCTCCGGCTCACTGCAGATATACAGACTGCTCCCCAGTTTTTCCTCTATCGCTTTCACAACACCCGGATTCTTGGCCACACCACCGGTCATCATATACGCTTCATTCAGGCCCACACGTTTCATAAGAGAATAAGACTTGTTGGCAATGGCTTTATGCAGACCATGGGCGATATCTGCTTTCTCCTTATTCAATGCTATCAGGGAAATAACCTCCGATTCGGCAAATACAGAACACATACTGCTGATATCAATATCTTCCTTCCATTTCAGGGATTCCGGACCCATTTCACTGATATCCATCTCCAATGTACGTGCCATCATCTCAAGAAAACGACCTGTACCGGCCGCACATTTATCATTCATGACAAAATCCACCACTTCACCGTTCTCATTGAGGCGGATTGCCTTACTGTCCTGACCGCCGATATCCAATATAGTCCGTACCTTCGGATTGAAATAATGGGCACCTCGTCCATGACAGCTGATCTCCGTTACATTTTCATCGGCAAAAGGAATACTGACACGACCGTAGCCTGTGGACACGATCAACGATATATCCTCTCTCTTCAAACCAGCCTTATCCAGCACACCTTTCAGAATCCTGTCTGCACTTTCACCGCTTTTGGCACCCGTCCGCACCACATCAAACGCCACAATTTCTTTCCTTTCATTTAAAATAACAGCATTGGTCGATGTGGATCCGCTGTCAATACCAAGTACATACATCTTTCCATCCTCCGATTTCTTCAATCCCCCATGATTCAGGGCTGTTCCCTTTGCAATTTTCAATGACTCAATAAAGGCCTCCACACGGGTTCTGATCTGACCTTCACACTGTTTTGTGGCATCAGTTTCTACCATCAATACAGGCAGCCCCAGCCGGTCTTTCATATCCATATATTCATAGGCATAATTATCACAGAATTTAACCGTATGATAAATAATACCGTCCAGTCGATCTCTGAATCCTTCAAAATAATTTTCTCTGTTCACAGCCTTGACCATGCGCATGCAGGGTACCTGATTCAGCAGCTGCCATGTATAGGAATTCAAAAGCCGATCCTGATCTGCCTGAAATTCACGTTTGAGACCTGTACAAGTCAGATCAAACAATATCTCAACACCATTATCTTCCAATAGATTGATAATGCCTTTGCTGCATCTTGCACCCATAAGTCCCACATGAACGGATGCTTTGTTCTTTGGTGCCGTACGAAGCCTGTCCGCCTCCTCCCGGCGCGTCAGAAGATCGCCAAGCTTCTGCTCATCAAAGGTTCTGCCGGAATATGCCTCATAAGCATGGATCATTTTTAATATATTATTTTTATACATTTCCGTGGAAAAATCATTGACCTTCCTCGGCACGTCCAGCAGATAAAGGAATTTATCCGGGCAATTCTCCTTCAGCACATCATAGAGCCGGCGGATACTGTCGCAGCAGGTAGTCAGCACGATGCCCTCGTAATCCCCGGCCAGCACATCCTCCAGTACAGATTTTGCAAAGGAACAGATATTGGGATGCATCAATGTGTCTGCCTGATTAAAATTGGTGACTGACGGCTGGATCCGGTCAATTTCCACTCCCATTGCTTCAAACACCTCTATCGGTGTGTATTTACATACATATCCGATCATTGGATGTCGCCTCCTCCATATTATCTATCAATTCAAGAAAAGCCTGAAGCCTTGTTTTGATCTGTCCGTCATGGCTGTTTCTTCTGTCCATGGCATCACCATCCAGTATCAGCATAGGAACCCCGGCCTGCCGCATCTCTTCTTTTAAAAGCATCACACCGCCGGATGACTGTTTACATCCCCAGTGACAGAAATTGATGACAGCATCAGAGTGAAATTCCTCCACAAGCTCCCTCACCATCCGAACCTTGCGCTCATAAGGGCCATTATAGATATTTAAAAGCATCTTTCTCGCCAGGGCCTCCAGCGGATGCTCTTCATCCATCTGTTCCATATAATCCAGATTGATATCACAGGCCTGTATATAATATTTTTCCTGATAATTCAGATACTGCTGAAGCGTCTCCTGATAGTAAGGCATCAAATGTACCCAAAGTATCCCCTTACCATTGAATTCAGGATAATGTTTCACATCCTCTTCCAGACACCGGAAAAAATCCAGTGTTTTCTGAGTGCCAATATCCAGATGGGTTGCAAACAGCATATACAGATCCAGCGTCATTGTGTTCGGATAATACCGATGCTTCTGCTCCTGCAGAAAATGCCGATAGCAGGTCTTGGATGCATTCTCCCGGCGAATCGTCTCCTTCAAAGCATCCATATCCATCTTTTTTCCTGTTTTCTTCTCCAACATGGCAATGAGTTCTTTCAACTGCTCTACCACATACTGTTCCGCTTCCAATGAATACTCATTCGGTACATCGATCACATAACTTTCTACACCATGTTTGACTTCCATATGGCGGAATGTATTGATATTGCCGTCACAGATCATGGATGTGGTCACAGACATGGCCGCCTTTGGCAGCACACCCGCATCCACACCGCCAATAAAATTTTTATGATACGAACATAATGTCGGCGCAATCCCCTCATTCTCCGCATAATCAATCAGGTAATCTTCTATCTTAAAACCTGACATAAAAGAGGACAGACACTCCATGGACACGCACTGCAGTCCAAAGCACTGCATAATCTCCACAGGTGCAAATATATTGGTCCAGCAGGACTGCTCCGGTTGCTCCAGCGCAGACAGCACACTTCCCATAGCCAGGTGGGTCAGCATGCGGAAAGCTTCCGGCATCTCCTTCTTCGGCAAAAGCTTCGTTCTGGTATTCTCCGCCTTCAGACCCAGCTTGATCATGGATCTGGCTGCATCGGGACGGGTCACCGCCTTATCCTTAATCAGTTCACCGTACTTCTTGACATAATCCATATTTTCAGGACTCCTTTAAAAACAAAAATACTTTTCATATGGTAACACGTTCATTTGGGAAAGTCAATTCGGTCGGGGAATTGCAGAAATACAGTCAATTCGTTATAATGAATATAATATATCGTTCAAATAAAAGGAGGAATGACCTGATGAAGAACACACATGGCATGATGGCCATATGTCTGCTGACAGCTGCTGTTCTTCTTGCCGGATGCAGCAGTTCAAAAACAGAAGAAACAGATAAGACTTCAGAACAGGAAACTTTTCAGACAGAAGCTGCAGCATCAGAAAGTGAGACAGCCCCTGAAACCGAAGCTTCTGTCGACTATACGAATCTTGTGACAGATATTCTCAATGAACAGTTTGAAGTCACTGTTTATGGCACACAAAGTGAATGCCACTATATTATTCCTGTTATTAATTGGGATGGTGATGAGATTGCTTCCTTAAATAACCGGATTTATGAAAAATACAGCGCCTATTATACTGCCGCAAAGGATAACGGCGAATCCGGCTGGCAAAACTGTGATCAATGCAGTTATACATGGTCTGTCACAGATGACATTCTGACACTGATCATGTCAGCATCCCTGTATCCTGATGCCAGCGGCTGGACCGAACCGGAAGTATTCAGCGTTGATCTGAAGGAAAACAGGATACTCGATAAAAATGATATCATGACCTATTATCATTTGACACAGGAAGCATACAATCAGAAGGTAAAAGATGCCATGGGCAATCAGTTCTGCCATCTTTATGGCGCTCCTTTTGATAACGATTCCTCGTTTTTCTATGACAGTTTTACCCAGAATCAGCTTGAACGTACAGTCTCACAGGATAATATTGATTTTGCTGTACCTTATATTAATGAAGACGGGCATTTCAGTATTCGCGCCAGAATATATTCTCTCGCTGCAGGAGACTCCTATCCGTATCTGATTGATGTGGAAACAACTGATCTTTCAAAATGGTATGCAGAGTATACCGGTACGGACCCGGAAGATTACATTATTGCAGACAGCGCCAGTAAATACCTGGAGGCTTCAGATATTGCAGGGCTTACCTCCGATCAGATTCAGATGGCCATCAATGAAATCTATGCAAGACACGGCAGAAAATTCAAAGATGATGAAGTTCGCGCCTATTTTGAAAGCAAATCCTGGTATAAGGGAACCGTAGAACCTGAACAATTCGATTCTTCCGTTTTTAATGAATATGAAGAAGAAAATCTGAAGTATCTTCTTGCACATAAGTAACTTACATGACTGATTCCTCCTGTCATCCTGTGCAATCTCTGTAACGACAGTTTCTATAATAAGGCAGACAGCAATAAGGCAGACAGCCAAAGCAGACAATAAACCTGTAGTTTATATATGAAATAGGCCAGAGATAAATTGCAGAAAAAGCCCCGATCCTCTATAATAAAGATATCATATGTAAAGCAGCTTAAAACGGGGGAATAGACATTGATACTTCAAAAATATCTTGCAGTTTTTATTTTATTATATGGTGTTTTATTTGGAATTCTGGAATGTGCAAAGGCATACAGAGACAGATCTGCCCTGACAGAAGAAAGGGGTTCTTTCTGGAAAATGTCACTGGCAGAAGGTATCGTCTATTTCCTGTCTACCATGGGCTTCCCTGATTTTGTAATGAATACGTTGATCTTCCAGAAAACATCATGGGTCCCGGAGGAAAAGATTCCCCCTTCACTGGTGGCCGTTACCGTAACCCCCGGTGCTGTGATCGCATTCTCCTATCTGAGAAGCAATTCACAGACCGGCTCTCTGACATTAATTCTCTGTATGGCCGCCATTGCAGCCGGAAGCTTTACGGGTGCACATCTGGTCATCTCCCTCTCGGGAGAACTTATCCAGAAGCTTCTGACACTGGCCATGCTCTTTTCCATGGCCGCTCTGATCGTAAAAATGATTGTTTCAGCCGGCTCAACCGGCACTGCCACTGATCTGACTGCCGGACAGCTGTGTATCGTCATCCCTGTGGTCTTCTGCTTCGGCTTTATTAACATGTTCGGTGTGCCCATGAAGCCTGCTGCCACCGCCCTGTTCCTTTTGATGGGACTTTCACCCATGACAACCCTGACCCTGATGCTGGCCATGGGATTTATGAGTCCGATGGCAGGCGGAATCCAGGTGCTTAAAAGCAGTAAATATCACAAAAAGCTATCGGTGGCATCGGTCATATTCGGTACCCTTGGTGCCGTCCTCGGAACATTTGTCACCATCAGTCTCAACGCCATGGTATTAAATATTATTCTGCTGTGTATTATGGGATTTACAGTTATGACTCTATGGAGAAACCAAGGTACAAAATGAAGAAATCCCTGAAATTCCGAATACGGAAAATCAGGGATTTTCATATTGGTATTATGATTCCGGGTTTTCTAACAAATCTTCAATCGTACAGCCAAGAACTCTTGAAAGTTTATAAACAGTTCCAGCTTGCGCCTTGTCAATATTATTTACCTTTTGTTCATACATTTGAATAGAACGCAGCTTAACGCCTGAAAGTTTCGCAAGCTCAGCCTGAGAGATGCCCCGGTTTTCACGAATCGTTTTCAGCCGGGTTTCCTGTTCCACAGCATCATATTTCCTGTTCATATCTTCAATAAAGTGTTCAATATCCATTTCGTGATAAACACTATACATTGAAATAATTTCTGAAAGAGTAATTCTTGAAAAAATGTCTTTAAAGCGTTTACTGGTTGCCCACTGATATTCAGCCAATGCCCAACCCGCCCAATATACATCGGAACGATCTTCTGAAAATATTCTTTCCGGAAATTCCCAATTTGGATAAGCATATAGAATTACTTTTTTCGCTAATTCTATGCCGGACATGCCTGCAATAATTGCAGGGTTTCCACGTTCAAATTTGTCAGCATATCCCGATTGGACAAACAGCTTTGAAAATAAATCGGCATCAAGCCTACACGTGCTTATTGCATAATCAAAGAATTCCGCTAAATTCTGTTTGGCATCACTTAGATAAGATTCGTTGTATGCGTGGATCATCATTTTTCATCTCCTCTCTGAGAATGTCCAAAACGAAGATATCATCTTTATAAGATCGTCCTCTGCGAATTTCCTTCCTATACGTTGCTCTGGCACTGGAATCTCTTGTTATAAATTTAGGATAATAGATCGTCTTATCTGCAAGCTCTGCTCCTTCGAATTTTAAACGATTAAATGCTTTTTCTGAAATCAATACAGTCTGTTCCCCCAACTTACCCAGTCTGAGTGCCTGATTCAGACTGCGAAGCGGCAATCCGTTTTGTACAAAGGATTCAGCAAAAGAAAAGTAAGAATCATCTGCTCGATAGCCAATCACAACATCATAATCTTTCAAATCGATTGAAAAATTATCAATGATATAATCCCGGGCATCAATAGCAATTTCATTAGAAAGGCGGAAAGTTCTGTGCTTTAATAATAATGCCATCCAATGCAAAATGTTATAATCGCCATCTAATAAATTTAAGACTTTTAAAGAATCCTGTTCAAAAGAATATTTATTTACAAATCCATCTGTATTTTGTTTGCAGGCCCATTCCATAGCCATTGACAATTCTCGAGTACAATAAAATCCCCGACCGTAATCATTGTTTGTTTTTCCAAGATAGAAATCTGGTTTTTCTATAACATGATCCGAACCATGTAATAATTCAATTTTACTCATACAGCACCTCCAAACTATAATTGTGATGATATATTATATATTGTATCATCACAATGATAGTTAAGCAATAGTTCACTGAATAATATTAGACCCAAAGTACAAAAAAGAACAGGCGATATGGAGAGAAATAATTTTTTATATGACAACACGAAAAAAAGCACCGTCCCCGCAGTCTCAATCTGCAAAAACAGTGCTTCGTGTGCGCCTTCAGGGGCTCGAACCCTGGACACCCTGATTAAGAGTCAGGTGCTCTACCAACTGAGCTAAAAGCGCTTGTCCATCCGCTGAAATCTTAACCTCAACGGCGAGTTTTATTATATACCACCTTATCAGAAAATGCAAGCTTTTTTTTAATTTTTTTTAAAAATTTTTTTAGATTTTTATCTTGTATTTCATATAGGAAATTGCATATAATCAATTATAAAAGTATAAAGCAATCTGATCACTTTTATATTACTGGAGGCGAATTTTTATTATGGATACCGAGAATACTAAAAAAACAGAACAGAAAAAGAAACGTTTTGAATCAAATAATAAATATTTTTCCATCTGTACCTAT
>JAEDGN010000023.1 GCA_016297495.1 Coprococcus sp. | reverse complement strand
GAGAGATTGAGAACTGCCTTCTTTTCCGTGGTGTCAGGATTGGCAAGGGCGCCAGAGTGAAGAATTGTATTCTGATGCAGGATACAGTTGTGGAAGATGGTGCCAGCCTTGAATATGTGGTGACTGATAAGCGTGTTACCATTAAAACAAGTACGGAACTGAAGGGTAATGGAAACTTCCCGATATTTATTGCAAAAGGACAAACTGTATAATATTTTGAATCAATAACAGGATTCACAGAATGGAAGTCCGGATGCCGGATCATAAGAAAGGCATCCGGACTTTTCTGCAGTGCGGCCGTAGATTCAATACTTTCATTTCGACTGCACTTATGTTAGGATATCTTTAAAAGTATATTCAAAAAAGTTGACAGCAGGTATGGAGAAATAGTTATGCGTTTGTATTTTGCACCAATGGAAGGGATTACAGGAAGTGTGTATCGATGTGCCCATCACCGGATATTCGGATGTGCAGACAGATATTATGCACCGTTCATTTATACCAATCCCGGTGGGAAAATCAGTAAAAAAGAATATATGGAAATTGCTCCGGAATATAATGAGGATTGTCCTGTGATTCCTCAGCTATTGTCTAATTGTGCGGAAGATTTCGTGGCTACAGCCAGAACTTTGAAATCCATGGGATATGAGGAAGTGAATCTGAATCTGGGGTGTCCTTCCAATACTGTGGCTTCCAAGGGGCGCGGTGCCGGGTTCCTTGGGAATATGGAGGGGCTCGAAGCCTTTTTGAATCAGATTTTTGATGAACTGGATATGGAGATATCTGTCAAGACACGGATTGGTTTATATTCTGTGGATGAGTTTGAGAAATTACTGGATATATATGGAAAATTTCCAATAGCAGAATTGATTGTTCATCCAAGACTTCGCAGTGATTATTACAGCGGCAGGCCGGACTGGCAGTCTTTTGAACAGGCTGTGGAGAGAATGACCAGACCAGTGTGCTATAATGGCGATATCTTTACTGTTAATGATTTTCAGAAAATAAAAGATAAATTTCAAGAGACGGAGCATTGGATGATGGGACGCGGGCTTTTGGCTAATCCGGCCCTCTGCCGGGAGATTAAAGGCGGAGAACCGCCTGCCAGAGAAGAAATGGCAGCATTATATCATGAGATATTGGAGGGGTATGACCGTCGGCTGAATGGAAGCAGAAAGGTGATTCATCTTATGAAGGAATTCTGGCATTTCATCGGTTCTATACTATCAGACGAAGATCAGATATATGTGCACAGACTTATGCATACCGAGGATAGAAATGAATTTCTCAGACTGGCAGAAGAGATACTTGCCTATTGCTGCATTGTACCGGGCAAAGGATACGGTTTCCGGAAATAACCCAAGGTAGACTATAAAATCCGTTGAAAAAGAAACTCAATCGCTGTGGCGGAATCCAACACGGGCATTTTGTCGTGTGCTGGAAGTTGCTGAACGCAATAGAGATACTTTCCAGAACGATTTGCGGTGTGGAAAGTATCTCTATTGGTGAAGCAACTCAGTAAAACTACAGATGCCTGCTGCAAATGGCGCCTATTTATTGACATCAATATAACTGTACAGTGTATATTTGGAAATGCCAAAGAAACTGGAAATCTTATCACCTGATTTGGTGATAAGAAAAGCACCTGCATCGTTCAGGAACTGAATGGCGCGGACTTTATCATCCTTGGTCATCATAGCTACAGGCTTGCCGACAAGGGTGACGGACTGTCGAATCAGATCTTCCAGCAGATCGTTGACGTTCTGAGGAATGCGCTCAGGTTCCTGTTTATCATCTTCATTGGCTATCAGTGATTTAATGGCCTCTTCGACCATGAGCATACGGGTAATATCATAATTGATGGATAATATACCGATGACCTTTTCATTATTATCGTCATGAATGAAGATAGTACTTGATTTAAGAATGCGGCCGTCACTGGTCTTGGTCAGATAGGCCAGATGGTCATCAGGAATATTCGAGTCATATTTCAGGGCTTCCAGAACAACGTGGGATGGGCCGTCCCCAACAGCACGGTGAGTTACATGGCCGTTCTCCACCAGAACAACGGAATGCTCGATATCAGGGGATGTCAGGTCATGAAGGACAATTTCACAGTTGTTACCGAACTGTTTGGCAAGGGCTTTGGCCAATTGCCGGAAAAAGGGAAGATTAAGCGTCATAATAGGTCTCCTTCATGTAAAGTAAAATGTTTACAAATTATATGTATACACTATAGCAATTTTTAGGTAAAATTGCAATAAAAATCAAAAATTTTTATTAGACGGCAAAAATTATATTGAATAAAATGAGAAGAGGGATCGATATGCGATATTACGGAACACTGGGGCCTGCATGTGCCGATGAAACAATCCTGACGGCTATGTTCAGAGAAGGGATGGACGGGCTTCGTCTTAATACCTCCCATGGACGTCTGGCTGATATGGCCGGATGGATAGAGATAGCCGGCAGAGCAGCCAGACAGGCGGGCAGAGAATTGGAATTGCTGATTGATCTGAAAGGGCCTGAACTGAGAATAGGGCATCTGATTTCGCCGCTGGAACTGGAGGAAGGCAGTATCGTTATAATGGCGGCTCCGGAATATGTTAATTGCAGCGGCAGTATAGAGGAAAAGAAAAGAATAAGGGAGAAAGGGGTGCCGATTCCTTCAGCAGTATTGGATATGGCCGGGCAGGGGCAGATTTTGTGGCTGGATGACAGCAGACTGAAACTGAGAATCCTGTCAGTAAACAAAGAAAAAGGATGGCTGGAAGCAGAAACGCTGCAGGGCGGCTTACTGCAGTCGGACAAAAGTATGGCTATTGAAGATGTAGAGATGGATATGCCGGCGCTGACAGCCATGGATATGGAAAATATCCGATATGGAGCAGGCAAAGATATTGGTTTAACAGCCGTGATGCAGCCATTTGTCAGAAGCAGGCAGGATCTGTTAGATGTAAGAAAGGCACTGGATGATAATGGCTGCAGTCATGTGAAGATTATGGCAAAAATAGAGAATCGCAGCGGTGTACAGGCCTTGCCTGAGCTGCTTCCCTATTGTGATATGGTGGTTATTGCGAGGGGAGATCTTGGGACGGCTGTTTCTCTTCCGCAGCTTCCTGTCGTACAGAAGGAGATCGAGTACATCTGTCATCAGGCGGCAAAGCCTTATATGGTCGTTACACAGATGCTGAATTCAATGATGTGTTCACCGGTTCCGACGAGGGCGGAGGTGTCGGATATAGCGCATGCCGTATTCTGTGGAGCAGATGCCTTGATGCTGACAGGTGAGACGGCAGCCGGAAAATACCCTGCAGAAGCTATGCATTATCTGGTGGAAACGGCGAAGGCTGCTGAAAAGTATAGAATGTGTGACTTATTGCGGCAAACTCTAAAGTAATATTGGATTACATGAGCGTTTGCATAAAATGCTTGCTTTTCCAATAAAAATATGATAATCTTTCATAAGACAAAGGCGTCTGTAAAAGGTGCACTTTGTCTTTTTTTGTTTTTGTGCAAATTAATTACACAGTTATCAGGTCATTAAAATGAATGAGACACATAGGTGTTGATAAATAGAGAGAAAGGATAGTGAGTAATAATGGGACAGCAGAAAAAACCGGCTTTGTACGATACGTCTTTTGAACATGATGCATGTGGTATCGGTGCGGTTGTAAACATTAAGGGTATCAAGACCCATAAGACTGTGGAGGATGCTCTGACAATCGTTGAGACGCTGGAACACCGTGCGGGCAAGGATGCCGAAGGTAAGACCGGAGACGGTGTTGGTATCATGCTTCAGATTTCTCATAGGTTTTTTAAAAAGGTAACAGAAGAACTTGGTTTTGATATCGGAGGTGAAAGAGAATACGGTATCGGTATGTTTTTCTTCCCTCATGATGAACTGCGCAAGAACCAGGCCAAGAAGATGTTTGAGATAATTGTTGCGAAAGAAGGACTGGAATTTCTGGGATGGCGTACTGTTCCGACACATCCGGAGGTGCTGGGTCAGAAAGCACTGGATAAAATGCCTTATATTATGCAGGGATTTGTAAAAAAGCCGGCAGAGGTTGATAAGGGCATTGATTTTGACAGAAATCTTTATATTGTGAGACGTGTTTTTGAACAGAGTAATGATAATACGTATGTATGCTCTCTGTCCAGCCGTACAATTGTTTATAAAGGTATGTTTTTGGTGGGAGAGCTTAGACAGTTCTTCGATGACCTGCAGGATAGAGACTACGAATCTGCCATTGCGACTGTTCATTCCCGTTTCAGCACCAATACGAATCCAAGCTGGATGCGGGCACATCCGAACCGTCTGATTGTTCATAACGGTGAGATCAACACGATCAGAGGCAATGCTGATACCATGCTTGCCAGAGAGGAAACAATGTCCTCGAATCTTCTGAAGGGAGAGATGCATAAAGTACTTCCTGTCATCAATTCATCAGGTTCTGATTCAGCCATGCTTGATAATACGCTGGAGTTTCTGATGATGAGTGGTATGCCGCTGCCGAAGGCCGTTATGATAACCATTCCTGAACCATGGGAAAATGATAAGAGCATGAGCCAGACAAAGAGAGATTTTTATCAGTACTATGCGACGATGCTGGAACCGTGGGACGGACCTGCTTCCATCGTATTTTCCGATGGCGATCTTCTTGGCGCAGTTCTTGACCGCAACGGTCTGAGACCATCCAGATATTATGTGACGGACGATGATTATATGATTCTTTCATCAGAGGTTGGGGCTCTTCCTGTAGAACAGGAGCATATTATTATGAAGGATCGTCTGCGTCCGGGAAAAATGCTCCTGGTCGATACGGTTCAGGGACGTCTCATTTCTGATGACGAGCTGAAAGAGACTTATGCTCAGAGTCAGCCTTATGGAGAATGGGTGGATGCTAACCTGGTTAAACTGAAGGATCTGAAGATTCCGAATGAGAGGGTACCGGAATACACGAGAGATGAACGCGTACGTCTGCAGAAGGCTTTTGGATATACATATGAAGAATTGAAGGACAGTATCCTTCCAATGGCCAAAAACGGGGCTGAACCGATTGCTGCCATGGGTGTAGATACGCCGCTGTCCGTTCTCAGTAATCAGCCGAAACCACTTTTTTCCTATTTTAAACAGATGTTTGCCCAGGTAACAAATCCGCCGATCGATGCTATTCGTGAAGAAATTGTAACCTCTACAACGGTTTATATCGGGCCTGACGGTAATCTGCTGGAGGAGAAAGCCGAGAATTGCAAGATGGTTCAGATTCATAATCCGATTCTGACGAATACAGATCTGCTCAAAATTAAATCAATGAACATAGAGGGATTTAAAGTAGTGACAATCCCGATCATCTATTATGTTAATACACCGCTGGAGCGTGCGCTGGATCATCTTTTTGTTGAAGTCGACCGTGCTTACAGAGATGGGGCCAATGTTCTGATTCTCTCTGACAGAGGTATTGACGAAAATCATGTAGCTATTCCTTCACTGTTGGCAGTCTCAGCTCTTGAACATTATCTTGTACGAACCAAGAAACGTACGGCTGTTGCCATGATTCTTGAAAGCGGTGAGCCAAGGGAGGTGCATCATTTTGCAACACTCCTGGGCTACGGTGCATGTGCTATCAATCCATATCTGGCACAGGAATCTATCAAGGAATTGATTGATGCCCATATGCTGGATAAGGATTATTATGCTGCTGTAGATGACTACAATTCGGCTGTGCTCCACGGCATTGTCAAAATTGCTTCAAAGATGGGTATTTCTACGATTCAGTCCTATCAGGGATCTCAGATATTTGAGGCCATCGGTATCAGTAAAGAGGTTATTGACCAGTATTTCACCAATACTGTGAGCCGTATTGGCGGTATTACCTTAAAGGATATTGAGAAGGATGTGGATGCGTGGCATATGCGTGCCTTTGATCCGTTGGGGATGGATGTGGATCTGTCGCTGGACAGCGTGGGCAGCCATAAGCTGAGAAGCGGCAAGGAAGAACATCTTTACAATGCAAGAACGATCCATTTGCTTCAGGAGTCCACGAAGCGGGGAGATTACGGTATGTTCAAAGAATATTCCCGCTGCATCAATGAAGAGACCCGCCTCATGAATCTGAGAGGATTGTTGGAATTTAAATATGACGAAGACGGAGGCGTTCCTCTGGAGGAAGTAGAAAGTGTCGATGAGATCGTCAAACGATTCAAAACAGGTGCCATGTCTTATGGTTCTATTTCCCAGGAAGCCCATGAGACACTGGCCATTGCCATGAATATGATTCATGGCAAATCCAATTCCGGCGAGGGTGGTGAAAGTCTTGAGCGTCTGACCATTGGACCGGATGGATTAAATAGATGTTCGGCCATCAAACAGGTGGCTTCCGGCCGATTTGGTGTTACTTCCAGATATCTGGTGAGTGCCAATGAGATTCAGATCAAAATGGCTCAGGGTGCAAAGCCTGGTGAGGGTGGTCATCTTCCGGGAGGTAAGGTATATCCGTGGATTGCAAAAACAAGACTTTCTACACCGGGTGTTGCACTGATCTCGCCTCCGCCGCATCATGATATTTATTCTATTGAAGATCTGGCTCAGCTGATCTACGATTTGAAGAATGCTAACCGTGCTGCCAGAATTTCTGTAAAACTGGTTTCTGAAGCCGGTGTTGGAACTGTTGCTGCCGGTGTTGCCAAAGCAGGAGCCCAGGTTATTCTCATATCCGGTTATGACGGCGGTACAGGTGCTGCACCAAGAACCTCTATTCATAATGCGGGACTTCCGTGGGAGATTGGCCTGGCTGAGACACATCAGACACTGATCATGAACGGGCTTCGCTCAAGAGTACGTCTGGAGACAGACGGTAAGCTTATGACCGGCCGTGATGTGGCTATGGCAGCCGTATTTGGTGCTGAAGAATATGGTTTTGCGACGGCTCCGCTTGTAACCATGGGCTGTGTTATGATGAGAGTATGCAATCTTGATACATGTCCGGTAGGCGTTGCTACTCAGAACCCTGAACTGCGCAAGCGTTTTAAAGGTAAACCGGAATATGTGGTAAACTTTATGAAATTTATAGCTCAGGAACTGCGTGAGATCATGGCAAAACTGGGTGTCCGTCATGTGGATGAGCTTATTGGACGTTCGGATCTGATCAAAGTCAGAGAAGGTGTGGATCCTCATATCTACGGCAAGCTGGATCTTTCTGCCATTGTGGACAATCCGTATCTGAATGAAGAGAAGCATCTTTTTATCCCGCAGGATGTCTATGATTTTGAACTTGAGAAAACGATCGATGAGAAGGTCCTGCTGAAGGAATTTAAATCTGCATTGGCAAGTAAGAAGAAAAAGAAAATTGAGATTAATGTGTCCAATACGGATCGTACCCTGGGAACGATCTTCGGTTCCGAGATTACAAAGAGGCATGGAGATACATTGCCGGAGGATACCTATACGGTTAAATGTAACGGAAGCGGTGGACAGAGCTTTGGTGCTTTCATTCCGAAAGGCCTGACCCTTGAGTTAGTGGGTGACAGCAATGATTATTTTGGCAAAGGCCTGTCCGGCGGCAAATTGATTTTATATCCACCGAAAAATATTCAGTTTGAGCCTCATGAGAATATTATTGTCGGCAATGTGGCACTTTACGGAGCTACCAGTGGCAAAGCCTATATCAGCGGTGTGGCCGGAGAGAGATTCTGTGTACGTAATTCCGGTGCGACGGCAGTTGTTGAGGGTGTCGGTGATCATGGCTGTGAATATATGACAGGCGGACGTGTCGTTGTACTGGGACCTACAGGTAAAAACTTTGCAGCCGGCATGAGCGGCGGTATAGCCTATGTTCTGGATGAACACAGAGATCTGTATAAACGTGTTAATAAGGAACTGGTATCCATTGATACAGTGACATCTAAATATGATGTTATGGAACTGCGCGGAATGATTCAGGACCATGTAGATTACACCGGTTCTGCCATTGGACGTGAGATCCTTGATAATTTCTCGGAATATCTGCCAAAGTTCAAGAAGATTATTCCTCATGATTACAGCCGGATGCAGACCGCCATTGTACACATGGAAGAAAAAGGTCTTACATTTGACCAGGCACAGATAGAAGCGTTTTATGCAAGCAAGAGAGGTTAGGAGGGATAAAAATGGGAAAACCAACGGGATTTTTAGAATATGAGAGGGAAACAGGCCGTGTGATTCCGCCTGAAGAACGTATTCAGAATTTTAAGGAGTTTCATATTCCTTTGAGCCGTAAAATGCAGCAGAAGCAGGGAGCCAGATGTATGGAGTGCGGTGTGCCGTTTTGTCAGTCAGGTATGATCATTGGTGGTATGGCATCCGGGTGTCCGTTAAACAATCTGATTCCGGAATGGAATGATCTGATTTATACTGGCAATTGGGAGCAGGCATGGCGCCGGCTCCTGAAGACCAACAGTTTTCCGGAGTTTACTTCAAGGGTATGTCCGTCTCCATGTGAGGCAGCCTGTACATGCAACCTGAATGGAAACCCGGTATCCATTAAGGAGAACGAATACGGTATTATTGAATATGGGTATGCCAATGGCCTGATGAAGCCGGAACCGCCAAAAGCAAGAACAGGCAAAAGAGTGGCCATTGTAGGATCCGGTCCTTCCGGGCTTGCAGCAGCTGACCAGCTGAATAAGCGCGGCCATCAGGTAACGGTTTTTGAAAGAAATGACCGTGTCGGAGGCTTGCTCATGTATGGTATTCCAAACATGAAGCTGGATAAATCCATCATTGAAAGACGTATTCAGCTTATGAAGGATGAAGGTGTCGAGTTTATTACCAATGCCGATGTAGGTGCCAATTATAAGGCCTCCCGTTTGCTGAAGGAATACGACAGTGTCGTATTGGCCTGCGGGGCATCCAATCCGAGAGATATTAATGTCCCGGGACGTGAATCAAAGGGTATTTACTTTGCGGTTGATTTCCTGAAGATGACAACAAAGAGTCTGTTGGATTCCAATTTTGAGGATAATCATTATGTATCTGCGAAAGGTAAGAATGTGCTGGTTATCGGCGGCGGTGATACAGGTAATGATTGTGTAGGAACATCCATACGTATGGGAGCTCAGAATGTGACTCAGCTGGAGATGATGCCAAAGGCACCGGATACACGTGCAGACAGCAATCCATGGCCGGAATGGCCGAAAATCTGTAAGACGGATTATGGACAGGAGGAAGCTATCGCTGTCTATGGCCATGATCCGAGAATCTATGAGACTACGGTAAAAGCGTTTATTCCAAATGAGAACGGTGATGTCTGTGCGGCAGAGATTGTGAAATTATCCTGGCAGAAAGATCCTGAGTCAGGCAGAATGGTCATGCATGAGATTGAGGGCAGCAATGAGATCATTCCAGTGGATCTTGTATTGATTGCAGCAGGTTTCCTTGGAAGTCAGAGTTATGTCACAGAAGCTTTTGGTGTGGAAGTGGATGGAAGGACCAATGTAAAAACTGAGCCGGGCCATTATCATACAAGCGCAGATAAAGTTTATGTTGCCGGAGATATGCATAGAGGTCAATCCCTTGTGGTATGGGCTATCCGTGAGGGACGTGAGGCTGCGCAGTGTGTGGATATCAATCTGATGGGCTATACGAATTTGGATTAACAGATAAATAATTTGCTAGCAAGTTAAAATTATAACATTGCAGAGAGAAAAACTGGATAAAGATCTATATAAGAGCTCTGGAATTTGAATGTCTATTCTTTGAAAACAAATTGTGAACATATAAGGGAAAAGTCCGTTATATACATATAGAATTTGATTTTGAAAGTGCAGACATGAAAAATCCGGAGCTTTATGGCTTTATGAAGAGCCGTTTATAGTGGAAGAACAGTCGTCAGTGTGTTAAAGAATAAACATTGTTTTTAAACGCTAACACTTGACAACTTGTATAAAATCTATTATATTATCACTAAATAAACGCTTAAATTGTATACAATTACAATTTTGCGGCGGGGTGGTTTTGTAAAAAACATAAAAATGCATAATTGATGTGCAGGGAAAGGGGATTTGTTATGAATCTAATGTATGTAGCCGTCGTTGCGGCAATCATCGCACTGGTATTTGCTTTTGTGCAGAATCAAAAGGTGTCAAAGGTAGAGGAAGGCACCGACCGCATGAAAGAGATTGCTTCAGCCATTGCTGAAGGTGCAAGGGCATTCCTATTTGCTGAATACAAGATCCTGGTTGTATTCGCAATTGTACTGTTTGTTTTGATTTGTCTTCTGAGAGGACCATTAACGGCCATTTGTTTCCTGTGTGGCGCGCTGCTGTCTGTTATTGCAGGTTATTGCGGAATGACAGTTGCAACGAAGGCCAATGTCAGGACAGCCAATGCAGCCAGAACCGGCGGCATGAACAAGGCATTGACCGTTGCCTTTTCCGGCGGTGCTGTTATGGGTATGTGTGTAGCAGGCTTTGGTCTGCTGGGTGTCAGTGTTCTTTATGCAGTGACAGGTGATGCAGAGATTTTATTCGGTTTCAGTCTTGGAGCTTCTTCTATCGCTCTTTTTGCCCGTGTTGGCGGTGGTATTTATACAAAGGCTGCCGATGTCGGTGCAGACCTGGTGGGCAAGGTAGAAGCCGGTATTCCTGAAGACGACCCGAGAAATCCGGCTGTTATTGCAGATAATGTCGGTGATAATGTCGGTGACGTGGCTGGTATGGGTGCAGACCTTTTTGAGTCTTATGCAGGTTCTCTGATTTCTGCTATTACACTTGGTATTGTATGGGCGGGTTCCAATGATGTTCTGATTGAGAATGGTGCGGCCATTTTCCCTGCGATTCTTTCTGCGCTGGGTATCATTGCTGCTATTATCGGTACATTCCTTGTAAGAGGAAAGGATGGCGAGAATCCTCAGAAAGCTCTGAACAGAGGTTCTTATACGGCAGCTGTTATCGTTGTGATCGGTTCTGTTGTTCTGAGTAAGGTATTTTTTGGCGGATTTGCTCCTGCCCTGGCAATTATTGCCGGTCTGGCTGTAGGTCTGATCATTGGTATTATTACTGAGGTGTATACATCCGGCGATTATAAATCTGTTAAGAAGATTGCAGAACAGTCTGAAACGGGTTCTGCCACAACGGTTATCTCCGGTCTGGCAGTTGGTATGCAGTCTACAGCTATTCCGATTCTTCTGATTTGTATTGGTATTTTTGTTTCCTATAAATGCTGTGGCCTTTATGGTATTGCACTGGCAGCAGTCGGCATGCTTTCCACAACCGGTATCACCGTTGCCGTTGATGCTTATGGTCCTATCGCTGATAATGCAGGCGGTATTGCCGAGATGTCTGGTCTTGAGGAACATGTTCGTGAGATTACAGATTCTCTGGATGCCGTTGGTAATACAACAGCAGCCATGGGTAAAGGTTTTGCTATTGGTTCAGCCGCTCTGACAGCTATGGCATTGTTTATGTCCTATGCAGATGCTGTTAAGCTGAGTTCAATCAATATTCTGTCTTATACAACAATCATCGGTCTGCTGGTCGGCGGTATGCTGCCGTTTTTGTTCTCCGCATTTACAATGGAGTCAGTATCAAAAGCAGCTTATAAGATGATTGAGGAAGTAAGACGCCAGTTCCGTGAGATTCCTGGCATTATGGAAGGTAAAGGCAGACCGGATTATGCGAAGTGCGTAGATATTTCTACAAAGGCGGCATTGCATGAGATGGTCATTCCGGGTATTATGGCTGTTGCAGCTCCGATTCTGGTCGGTGTCCTGCTTGGCGCTGAGGCTGTTGGCGGTATGCTGGCCGGTTCGCTGGTTACAGGTGTTTTGATGGCCATCTTTATGTCAAACTCCGGCGGTGCATGGGATAATGCCAAGAAATATATTGAGAATGGCAACCACGGCGGCAAGGGCAGTCCTGCCCATGCAGCAGCAGTTGTCGGCGATACAGTCGGTGACCCGTTCAAGGATACATCCGGTCCGTCCATTAACATTCTTATTAAGCTGATGACAATTGTGGCTCTTGTATTCTATACATGCTTTATCGGTATAATCAGTTAGTTTATTTGTGTACATAGGAATATTGAAGTATTCGTATTGACGCAACATACAGGAGTTGTATTATTTGATATTTACCTGCTGCCAGTGATGGCAGCAGGTTTTTTGGCACAGGAAAATCTGTCGCATGCATTATTGGTATTGTTTCAAATAAGGAGGCTTTAATGATGAGTGAAGTAATGAACAATGTTCTGACAAGAAGAAGTATACGCAAATATAAACCGGATATGGTGCCGGAGGACGTTCTTGAAAGGATTATTCAGGCAGGAACATATGCTGCTACAGGAGCAGGTAAGCAGTCTCCGATTATTATTGCCGTAACCAACAAGGAACTGAGAGATCAGCTGTCTGCGATGAATGCCCGGATTATGGGAAAGGATATAGATCCTTTTTATGGTGCTCCGGTTGTGCTGATTGTTCTGGCTGACAGATCAAAACCGACTTATATTTACGATGGCAGCCTTGTAATTGGCAATCTGATGCTGGCCGCTCATGACGAGGGTATTGGCAGCTGTTGGATTCATCGCGCAAAAGAAGAATTTGAGTCTGTAGAGGGAAAAGCTATTCTCAAATCTCTCGGTATTGAAGGTGATTATGAGGGTATTGGTCATTGCATACTGGGATATGCAGAAGGGGATGAACCAAAAGCTGCAGAGCGTAAGAAGGATTATGTATATTACATCCGATAGGATTGTGTATACATGGAGTTGATAAAACAGATAATAACAGAGAAAATAAAAGAAAAAGAGGAAATCAAAATGAGAGCTTATGAACGTCTGCTGAAATATGTTGTGATTCATACTGCCAGTGATGAGAATAGTGAGGCAACGCCGACAACTGAGCGTCAGTTTGAGCTTGCGCGCCTTTTAGTAGGAGAAATGCAGGAGCTGGGTATTCAGGATGCCAGAGTGGATGAAAAGTGTTATGTGTATGGTACTTTGCCAGCCACACCGGGACTTGAGAAAGCACCTGCCATTGGCCTGATTGCTCACCTGGATACAGTGCCGGATTTTTGCG
Source organism: Coprococcus sp. (assembly GCA_016297495.1). Taxonomy (GTDB): domain Bacteria; phylum Bacillota; class Clostridia; order Lachnospirales; family Lachnospiraceae; genus Coprococcus_A. The sequence goes on along the minus strand of JAEDGN010000023.1, from coordinate 21,538 downwards.
GAGAGAATGTGAAACCAAGAGTAATCGAGAATTATGACGGCGAAGATGTTGTTTTGGGTGAAAGCGGGCGCGTGCTGAGCCGTGAAAGGTTTCCGCATCTGCCATCTCTGAGGGGCAGAACGTTGATCGTAACAGATGGTACAACGGTACTGGGAGCGGATGACAAAGCAGGTATTGCTGAGATTATGACTGTTGTAGAAAGGCTGATCAGTGAAAATATTCCCCATGGGAAGATATGCATCGGTTTTACACCTGATGAGGAAGTGGGCAGCGGTGCTTATGCGCTGGATATAGATGCCTTTGGTGCAGATTTTGCATATACAATTGATGGCGGTGAGGAAGGCGAGATTACTTATGAGAATTTTAATGCCTGCAGCGCCCAATTTGTTGTGAATGGGTTTAATGTTCATCCGGGAAGTGCCAAGGATACGATGGTCAATTCTCTTGTTGTTGCCTGTGAGATCAATCAGATGCTTCCTGCAGCGGACAGACCGGAACATACGGAAGGCTATGAAGGATTCTATCATCTGACAGACATGAGCGGCAATGTGGAGAAAACAGTTATGTCCTATATTGTCCGTGACCACAGTATGCCATCCTTTGAAGCGAGAAAGGCAGAACTGCGTCATATAGAAAAGGTACTGAATGAGCGCTATGGCGCGGGAACAGTGGAATTGACCATTACTGAGCAATACCGCAATATGTCGGAAAAGATCATGCCGTATTTCCATCTGATTGAGAATGCGAAGGCTGCTGCAGAAGAGATTGGCCTGGAACCGCTGATCGTGCCTGTACGCGGCGGTACAGACGGCGCTCAGCTGAGTTTTCGCGGATTGCCTTGTCCGGATCTGGGAACAGGCGGCTATGCTTATCATGGACCTTATGAGCATATTACAGCAGAAGGCATGGACAAATCTGTAGATCTGATTCTCGGAATACTGCGCCGCTATGCGGATGTGCAGGAGGGTGAGTAGGCCATGCAGCGGGAAATATCTTTTCGAATGGAAAGACCGAATCTTCTGAAAGAAGGAGATGAAGTGGAGATGAGTGAATCCAGATTGAATACTCTGGCAGGAACCATGTATTACTATACGATTGAACCTGCTCTGGCTATGAGCGACAATATTCCTGCTGCCCGGAGACTTACCAGCCTGAAGGCAACAGTTAAAGAAGTTATTGAAGCCAACAGCGTATTTACTGTTGTTGCATATTGCGAATAGCCATAAATCCGGGGCCATAAAAAGGCGAATACTGCGATACTTTTATAGTACCGATGCAGGCAGGAATTGCCAAATTCGTTTGACTTTCAGAAATAAGTATGCTATGCTGATGGTGCTGTGAGAATAACCTGCAGCACGATTTAGTTTAATTTTTTTGGAGGACTTTGGAATGAACAAAGGTACAGTAAAGTGGTTCAATAACCAGAAGGGCTTCGGTTTTATTTCCGATGAGCAGGGCAACGATGTATTTGTACACTATTCCGGCATTCAGTCAGATGGCTTCAAGTCACTGGAAGAAGGCCAGGCTGTAGAGTATGATATCATCCAGGGCCAGAAGGGACCACAGGCAGTCAATGTCGTTAAGTTATAATCCTTAATTCAGTGTGCCTTTTCTAAGATATAATATATTGATTACGTAATTTGTATTTTTTATTTTGTACTAGAATAAGCATTTGTTTAGAGAGATTATAAAAAAACTCCGGTAACCGTCTGACGGTACCGGAGATTTTTATAGTATAAAACTATTAATATACATTGTGTTTGAATGTTTCTTCCTGTAATAGATAAGTTTTAAGTCGGGCTATCAAATGAGATCTTTTGATCTTTTTACTGGTTATTAAAGCAATAGTATATTTTAGCTGATTCCGAGTATTGATGGTTCTGATGTTAGCTGGAAAATGGGAAATAGTGAAATCTGGAACAAGTGCCAGAAAATGTTTTGAATTTACCTTTTTAATGATTTCCGGAAGATTGTCGGAATAACAAATGGTGTGGTACTTTGGCAATTGGTTATTGTATTGATACATTCCGCAGGAAGTTATGATGTTGATGCCAGAAGTGTTAAGATCTTCAAAATAGGAAGAAGCAGCTATGTTTTCGTCAGCCGTAATTGCAGTAAATATTCCAGTGTGAACGGGAGAAAGTACAATTTGTTCTGAAAATTCATGGCTTGGATTGCAGATCATACAAATTGCAGCATCCAACTTGTTGTCAATAATATAGTAGATTAACTGATCAACAGAATTCTCAATATATGTTATGCCTAATGTTTTGTTAGAAAAGGTACTTAACATGTCTGGAAAACAAAGTGTGCTAATAAGTGGAGAACAGCCTATTTTTAGCATTTGGAATTCTTTATCCGTTGTTTGGAATCTGTTTTGAAAATCATTGAAATGTTTGAGTAGTTCTTCTGCATAGTGAAGGACTGCTTTTCCATCTTCAGTAATGATGATTTTTCCGGGTTTGCGGATGAATAATATTTTCCCAAGTTCTTCCTCGAGACTACAGATACTTCTGCTTAATGCTGGCTGAGTAATATGAAGTTTTTGTGCTGCCTGGGTGATACTGCCACAATGCGCTGTTTCTACAAAATAGGAAATGTGTCGTATATCCATTATAATACCTCCGTGTGATTTTGTACCACAAAAGTAATCCCCTCTGCAAAATTCCTAATTACTTGATCAAAAATATCTTCTCCAATCTCATCTTTATGGTAATTAAGGTAGCTGAGACTTCGCATCATACCAGAAATAACAGAAGAAGGAATATGACAGTGTATATTGTTGGTTACAAGCCAGCTTTCTATAATTTCAATTAATCTTTGATCGCTTAGTTGCCGAAACATTTCTAATTGACTGGTTACAGTCTGATCACTGATTAATGCTAGAGTATTTCTATTGTATACAACAGATAAAATAGGATGATTCAACAGATAGTTACGATTTTCATAAATGTATTCTATAATGAGATCAGAAAGATTACCGGATCGATTTTTGTATTTTGCATCAATATTATCATGAATTAAAATCCATTCTTCTATGTAAGCCTTCATAAATATTTCACCCTTACTTTTGAAGAAGAGATAAAAGCTACCCTTTCCTACGTGGGCTTTGTCAGTGATATCGGAAATTGTCGTTTTGTGCACACCATATTGGGCAAAGAGTTCTTTTGCTGAATTAATGAGTAATCTTTCTATCTCGGCTCTTTCATTATCATTAAAATGTCTAGGCATATAATGCATCTCCTTCCATGTAAGTTTATTGTATCAGAGTTTTCAACAAATTGCAATGACCAAAAAAGTTTTTTGGTCATTGAATAATTTCAAAACATAGGAGCATTAATTTTAGGCATTTGCTATTTATGGGTATGAGCTTATATAATTTAAATATACTCATGAGTTTTGGTAACGATATAACTATTTATGGAAAGAAAGGATAACACTTTATGGAAATAAAAACATTTTTATCGGAAGACGGTGCAGAGATAAAATATGTCGATGAAGGCAGCGGAAAGGTCGTTTTATACATTTATGGGATGGGAAGTAGTCTGGCTTCTCAGGAGAATTTTATTAATGTAATGAAGCAACATTGTCGTTTTGTCGTTTTTGATCAAAGGGGATTTGGCTTGACAAAAGGGACAGGCACTATCGGAATTAATCAGTCTGCAAGAGATTCACAAGCTTTGTTAGATTATTTAGGAATCGATAAGGCTATTTTAATGGGATATTCCATGGGAGCGGCAGTTGTTTTTTCTTATGTTGAACAATTTGGTTGTGACAGACTGGATAAAATTATTATAGGAGATATGTCACCGAAGTTAATTAATGAGGAAGGGTGGAATCTGGGATTATATCAGGGACAGTACACGAGAGAAATGTATGAGTATGATTTGGAAGAAATTAGGACAGATTATAAACGATTTGCCTTAATTTTAACGGAACAGCTGATGTATAAAGGAACACCTGATCAGAAACGTGACTTTTCAGGAAATGCAGAGGAGATTCGTGCCAGAATACTTGCGCGTGAACATAATCCTTTGATTGAGCAGGCACTTTTTAATGGGTTAGTGGATCTGCCGGAGGACCATCAAATTCATAACTATGATTATTGGGTGACGATGGCAAATGCGGATTTCAGAGATGTATTGAAGACTATCAACATTCCAACAGCCTTTATTTATGCCGATCCGGGTTCCGGTTACCGCCCTGAAGTGGCGGAATACATGCATACCCAGGTGAAAGATTCAGTTTTATTACCAATGAAAGATTGTTCGCATATGGCTGCTGCTGAAAATGCGCCTCAATATATTAAATATGTATGTGATTTCTGTGGTATTTAAAAGAAAAATGATTTGTAAGATTTTATATTAAGGAGGATGTGGGATGTCGATTTCAATTGGTGCTATTGGCATGCTTCTGGGAATTATTTTATTGATTGTTTTAAGTATGAGAGGATTTAATGCATTTCTTGCTGCGGTTCTTGCTTCTGCGGTTGTTATTGTTACTAATGGATTACCGTTCTGGGATTCTATTATAGGTACATGGGCTACCGGTATGGCAAATTTCGTTGGAACTTATCTTCTTATGTTTTGTCTTGCTTCGGCTTATGGTGAAATTATGAAAGTAACAGGGGCAGCAGAATCTATTGCCAACTTTCTGTTTAAGATTTTCGGTGCAAAGTGGACACCAGTCGCAACATTAATTGTAACATGGATTTTAGCATATGGTGGAATCAATGCATTTATTGTTGTATTTGCCGTGTATCCTATTGCAATGCCGATGTTTAAAAAGGCTAATATAAGCAAAAATCTTATGCCTGCAGTTTTTCTGTATGGGTCGGTTGTCGTTTTGGTGTGTACGCCTGGTGTTACGGCAGGATTAATGTATGCTTTATCAGAAGGCTTGGGGGTTAGTGTTCTTTCTGCTCCTATAATGGGAGTCATTGCCTTAATTGTTGCACTTGCTTTTGGTGTGTTTTACTTAATGTTCTGTGCTAAGCAGTTGGAAAAAAAGGGGGAAGGTTTTGAACCTTCACAATCAGATATCGATCTGGAAAATTCACATGCCGGGAAAGAATTACCGCCACTCTGGTCTTCGATTATTCCTTTGATTGCGGTAATGGTATTAAGAGTTGCTTTTCTAAAGGCAGGTATGCCAACAATGCCAGCCTCATATGCTTCAATTTTAATAGCAACATTGTTATTGATGGTATTACAGTACAAATATTTGAAAGGACATGCTGTTAAGGATTATACAGTTGGTTTTATGTCCAGTATTAATCCTTTACTTCTTTCAGCAGGTATTATGGGATTTGCAGCTATTATTAATACTTGTGACAGTTTTCAGATATTTATTAGTTTTGCAAAATATCTGTGCGATGTTTTAAATCCATATGTATCTGCAATTATTTCCATAAATATTTTCTCTGGTATTACAGGTGCATCTATGAGTGGTGCTCAGATATTTGCTAATACAATGGCTGATACATATTTGAGCTATGGTATAAATTTTGAAGCATTATTCAAAATTACAAGTATTGCCTCCATGGGACTTGATACGCTTCCACACTGTCCGACCTTTATTGCAATGGCTGCAGTTTGTGGAGTTACAACTAAAAAGGCGTATGGACATGTATTTTGGTGTACGGTTGTAGCACCAATTGGTTTGGCATTATTATGTGTTGTATTGGCTATGATAGGTATCGTGTAATATTTAAAAAAATTATTCAATAATCGTATTGCATTAGTGAGCTGTTTTGTAACTTTATTTTAAAAAGGTTATAAAGCAGCTCTTGCTTTGTTTTTTTCATTGATTGATAATTTGTTGGTGCTATGGTATGATAAACATAATAATTCATGAAAAGAGAAGCATATGATTAAAGAGTATTTAGTGAAGATAGAAAAAGATTTGGATGTAAGACAGAATCTTATTGAGTTAAGGAAGCTGCTGAAGACGGAGCAGGGGAAGAAGGAGTGGAACCTGCTTCAGCATAATTATTTTCAGGTGCTGACAGGATTACTGAATCATGCAGATGCCAAGGTACGGAAGAATGCTGCATTGATCCTCGGTGAAACGGGAGATCAGCGGGCGCTTCAGCAATTGTTTGAGGCATATCGGGAGGAACAGCAGCTTTTTGTGCGCAGTGCCTATCTGACAGCCATGAGCAATCTGGACTATCGGCCTTATCTTAAAGCATTCGAAGAACGGATGCAGGAGATGATGAATATTGTTATGACACCGGAGAATCAGAAGCATCTTAATGAAGAATTGAAAATGCTGCGGGAGATGCTGCTTACGATGGGAGCTCCGAAAAAACACCGTTTTACCGGATATTCCGTACCATCGGAGCTGATTTTGCTGACCAGTCCGGGTTTTGAACAGCTGACTCTGGACAAGATGCCGGCTGCCTGCCAGCGGACGGCCCGTATTATGAACGGGGGCGTGCGGGTCATGGCAGATAAACCTGGAACACTGATGGAACTGCGTACAGTAAAGGGAATCCTTTTCCGTTTTTGTAAGAATCCTCTGGTATCCAATGATTACCGTGCGGTGGCGGCTGCCATTATGGAGGCCGGACTTTTGGGATACCTGCAGAAGCGTCATGAAGGTCAGGCACCATTTTACTTCAGAATAGATCTGCGGACCCGACTGGTATTGAATGAGAAGAGCCAGTATGTGAAGCGCCTGGCGGGGGAACTGGAACGTCTGTCGGAGTATCGGCTGCAGAATTCCGCATCCAATTATGAATGTGAGCTTCGTATCACCGAGAATAAGCAGGGACAGTACAGTGTATATCTGGTATTGCATACATTTTCGGATACCCGGTTTGCTTACAGGAGAAATGCGCTGCCTACGTCTATGCATCCTGTGAGGGCGGCAGAGATCGCGGCACTGGCCGGAGAATATCTGACAGAGGAAGCCACGGTTCTGGATCCATTCTGCGGAACGGGAACATTGCTCATTGAGAGATACAGAAGGAAGAAAGCTGCCAATCTTTACGGTGTGGATATCTATGGTGAAGCCATAGAACTGGGACGTGAAAATGCGCAGTTGGCCCATATGCCTGTGTATTTTATCAACAGAGATTTTAAGGATTTTACTCACAGCTATCAATTTGATGAGATTATAACAGAGCTTCCGGTCCGGTCAGATAAGATGACGGCGGATATGCTTCATGAATTGTACAGGACTTTTATTGGAAAGCTGCCGGAATGGATGAAGAATGCCGGCCAGGTGATTGTATGTACGACGGAAGAAGGATGGCTGTCCAGGCTGGCGATTGAGAGCGGTTATCTGAAGACGGAGGCAGTTTATCACTTATCAGGGAAAAGAGAGACAGCTCTCGTTATCATGAAGTACAGAGGTTAACGGGATGCAGACGTTATATTCAATAGGGGAAGTACATCAGATGACGGGCTTTTCTGTTCCTACATTACGGTATTACGCCGACATGGGAATTGTTGTGCCGGAAAAGGTGGATACGCAGACAGGCTATCGCTATTATAGCTTTGATGATATACGCCGCCTGGAGACGGTGGGATATCTTAAAAAGGCTGGATTTTCCCTGAATGAAATTGCGATGATGATGCAGGATGGCAATGGTCGTGATGAGATCCTTGGGAAACGTTTGAGGCAGACCCGGCAGCAGCTTTTGTCATTACAGGAAAAGATCGATCTGCTGGAATGGCTTTCTATGGAGGATCATTGTGACGGAGCCGGAGAGACTCAGGATTCAGGTCATGGATATAGAATCAGTCAGAAATCTTTTGAATCTCGTCAGGTTTTGCTGACAGAGACCGAAGAATCCTGCGGTGTGGAAGAAATTTACCGTCAGGCCTGCAGGCAGTGGCAGCGGCTTGGCATTGTTTCGGGACAGCGGTCGTCCGGTTATCTGATCAATGAGAACGCTTTTATGAGAGATAAGCGGCTTGAGCTGGATGGACAGTTTCTTGTGACGGATCAGGACATTGTTCTGGACAGAACTGCTTCCTATATGATTCCCAAGGGCAATTATATATGTATGACGACGCCTGTATTCAGGGATGACAGATGGATCAGGGCATTATCCAGATATTTTGCGGAAAGAGATATCCGGCCTAGAAATATTCTGGCTGTATTGAAACGACGGGATTTTTATGATTGGAAGCAATCCTTATATGAAGTTCAGATATTGATTTAATATGGAGATAGAAAGAATAATGAATATACAGCTTTTGGGCATCAGCCATAAAACAGCGCCTGTACAGATACGGGCATTGTTTGCATTTACGGAGGAGAAACGGCGCTCTCTGATGGAAGCTCTGCTGATGGAAAATGGTATTACAGAATGTGTTGTACTGGCAACCTGCAATAGAACGGAGATTTATACTGTCAGTGATCCGAAAGTGGCGGTCTGGCAGGTGATGACCGCCATGCAGAGATGCGTGCTGGATGCTGTTGAGATGGATGATACAGTTGATGGTGCCAGTCTGCTGCGTTTTTATAAGGGGAGCCAGGCGGTACGCCATCTTTTTTTTGTGGCTGCAGGACTGGATTCGATGGTTATGGGAGAAGACCAGATTCTGGGACAGGTGAAGGAGGCTCACCGGCAGGCTATGGAGGGTGGTTTTTGTAGTACATATGCCAATGGCTTATTCCGTATGGCTGTGACTGCTGCAAAGAAGGTAAAGACAGAGACCAGGCTGTCGGGAATATCAGTTTCTACGGCTACTTTAGCTATTAAAGCTGCAGAGGAATATATTGGAGATCTGGATGGAAAAAATGTATTGCTCATTGGCGCAACAGGCAGAATTGGGCAGATCGTTATGAAAAATATGATTTCCGATCATTCAGTGAACCTCTATGTGACTTCAAGAAGGATTCATTCTGAACAGGTGAACCGGATTGGTACGGATACGCTGGCAGGCAGACATTGCAGCGGCAGACATTTTCGAACGACGGAATATGAAGTCATTGCTTTTGAGCAGCGGTATGGGTATGCAGATACTATGGATGTAATAATCAGCGCAACGGCCAGTCCGCATTATACATTAACGAAGGAACGCTGGGAAGCTGCCATTGTGTCGAAGAAACCGCGCATACTTATTGATATGGCGGTGCCCATGGATATAGAAGGCAGTATTGATGACGGCCATATGACGCGGGTCTGTCACCTGGATGATCTGACAGAGGTGGCAGACCGTAATCAGAATATCCGCCTGCGGGCGGCTGACCAGGCCAGGGAGATGCTGGAAGAGGAGATTGCTCAGTTTGAGAGGTGGATGATCTTTCAGGAGCATTTGCCGCTCATGCGTTCCGTCAGAGACAGAATTCTGGATGACACAACCGGCAAAGCTATTGATAAATTATTTTACAGAGTCAGGGAAAGCGCATCGCCTCAGCAGCTGAAGGTTTTTTATGATGTGCTGGAACAGTCAGAGAAGGAAGGATAGAATGGCCAGATTTCCACTATATATAGATATAGAGAATAAAAAAACGCTGATTGTCGGCGGCGGCAGGGTTGCTCTTCGAAAAGCGGAGATACTGGCTGGTTTTGGGGCGGACATTTGTGTGATCAGTCCAAAGATCTGTGACGGGTTGAGACTATTGGAGAAAAAAGGCCGGCTTTGCTGTGAACAGAAGCCTCTGAATTCCGGAGAATTTGACAGACTTAATTCGGCTTTTATGGTCATATGCGCAACGGATGATCGTCAGTTGAATCATGAGATTGCCTGCTACTGCTGCAAACGGCATATATGGGTGAATTGTGCAGATTCTGAGACGGATTCCAGTTTTCTGTTTCCTTCTGTTGTACGGAGGAATGAAATTGTCATCGGTATCAGCAGTTCAGGAGGGGTGCCTGCATTAACCAGGCATCTGCGTCAGATGATAGAGCGGGCAGTGCCTGAATGGTATGGGGATCTGGAGCAGTCCATCAGGGACAGAAGAGATGCGCTGAAGCAAAGTGGCCTGAATCGCGAAGAAAAACGGGAGAAGCTGCGGCAGATGATAGAAGATGAAGAGAGGAGACGGTCGGAATGGTAATAGGGACAAGAAAGAGCCTATTGGCGCTCACACAGACAGAGCTGGTTGTGGCCGCTTTAAAAAAGCAGCTCCCGGGGATGGCAGTGGAACTGGCGGAATATGAGACAAAGGGAGATCGTCAGCTGGATCGGTCATTGTCTGATTTTGGCAGTAAAGGAGCCTTTACACGGGATTTGGAACAGGCCATGCTGGAGGGACGTATCGATATGGCCGTGCACAGCGCAAAGGATATGCCCCTGGAGCTGCCGGAAGGGCTTGATATTGTTGCCGTACTGAAAAGGGAAGACAGCCGGGATGTATGGGTTACCTGTCATCAGGGACGACTGGAAGAATGTCCGGCCGGAACCATTGCCGGAACAGGCAGCCGACGCCGGGCTATTCAGGCAATGGAGCTGAATCCGTCGCTGATGATTAAAGATATACGGGGAAATGTACCCACGCGGCTGCGTAAGCTGTCGGATGGACAGTATGATGGCATCATTCTGGCAGCGGCCGGATTAAAACGTCTTGGATATATATTGAACTCAGATGGTAATCAGGGAAGCTTTTTATTGGACGGCAGTCGTTATTACTATGAATTTTTGCCGGAGGAGCAGTTCCTTCCGGCGGCAGGGCAGGGGATCATCGCCGTGGAAGCGGGACAGGGTGAAGGCTGCTGGCTGCTGGAGGCTATCAATGATGAAGAAACATGGCTCCTCTTTACGGCGGAGAGAGCCTTTTTGAAAGGAATAGGCGGCGGATGCAATGAGGCTGCAGCCATAGCTTCCCGGATAGAGGACGGAAAGCTGCATATAAAAGCGCGGTATGCCGGAAGGCATGGCAGGATGAGGACGGTCATTGAGGAGCGGACGCTTACAGACTTCTGGTATGAGAACAGGCAGATAGCCTCTGATGCGGGACAGCGGGCTGCCTGCCGGCTGCTGGAACAGGAGGAACGAGAATGACAGAAATGACAGGAATGACAGGAATGGTTTATCTCATAGGAGCAGGGCCGGGAGATGCAGGGCTGATCACTCTGAGAGGTCTGGAAGCACTTCGCAGGGCAGATGTGATTATCTATGATCATCTGGCCAGTGAATCTCTTTTAAATGAGACGAGACCGGAGGCTGAATGGATAAATGCCGGAAAGTTTGCCGGCAACCACCATATGAAACAGGGAGAAATCGAGCAGGTTCTGATCGAACGGGCGAAACAGGGACTGCAGGTTGCGCGGCTGAAGGGTGGGGATCCTTTTATTTTTGGCCGGGGCGGTGAAGAAGCATTGGCGCTGTCTGCGGCAGGGATCCCATTTACGGTGATTCCCGGGGTATCCTCTTCCTATGCTGCTGCAGCCTATGCAGGAATTCCCGTCACACATCGGCGGGTGGCCTCTTCCTTTCATGTGATCACGGGGCACGAAGACCCGGGAAAGGGTTCCAGTTCCCTGGATTATGAAACTCTGGCCCGGGAGGAGGGGACACTGGTATTTCTTATGGGACTTTCCCGTATTCGAGATATATGCCGGATGCTGATAGAGCATGAGAAAGATCCTTTTACCCCATCGGCAGTGATTGCTTCGGGAACGACTGCGCGGCAGCGATGTATCATAGCCCCGCTCAATGAAATCGCCGGTAAAACGGAGGAAGAGGGAATCAGGCCGCCGGCCATTTTATTGGTGGGCAATGTGGCGGACCTTCAGCCTCAGGTGGCATGGCAGCAGAAGGGACCGCTGACCGGACAGAGAATCCTTGTGACTGCTACAAAAGCTATGGCCGGCAGGCTCGGGCAAATGATTTCTTCTCTGGGCGGTGAGCCGGTATTATTGAGTCTCATAGAAGTGAGGCTGATAGAAAATCTGAACATAAAGCCGGTTTTGAGTCAGGCGCCTGCCGGTGGATGGATCGTTTTCACCAGCAGGAATGGCGTACAGCTGTTTTTTCAGCAGATGAAAAATGAACGGGTGGATGCCCGTTTGCTGGGAAATAAAAAAATAGCTGCCATGGGAAACGGAACAAAACGGATATTGGAAGATTATGGATATTATGCGGATCTGATACCGGAACAGTCCTGCAGTGAATCTCTGGCGGAAACTCTGTGCCGGGAAATCATACAAAACAGGACAAATGAACAATCGGCAGAGCAGCCGGAGGTATTGATGTTCCGGGCGAAGGAAGCGTCGGATGTTTTATACACAGCATTGGACAGAGCAGGGATCCATTATGTGGATATCCCCCTTTATGTGACAGAAAGACAGTGGAAAAAGGCAGAATTGCTGAACCAGATACTGAAAGATGTGGATGCAGTGACCTTCTGCAGTGCTTCGGCGGTGGATGCTTTTCATGCCATGACGCATGGAAAGGAAATAAAAGCGAAAACCATATGTATAGGGCCGGTGACGGCAAAGGCTGCCTGTGAAAAAGGTATCCGGGTGGACAGGCAGGCGGAAAAGTATGATTTGAGCGGGTTGGTACAGAGCCTGTGTGAATTGTGATTTGATCAGATTAAACAATGAGGTGATAGCAATGGAGTTAATAAGAAGGCCGCGGAGACTTCGTCAGTCTCCACAGATCAGAAATATGGTACATGAAGTGGATGTACGAACAGACGATTTAATATATCCGGTTTTTGTGACAGAGGGAGAGAAAGTAAAATCTCCCATAGCATCTATGCCGGGAATTTATCATTATTCTTTGGATCAGTTGGCTGTCCATCTGAAGGAAGTATGGGAAAAGGGTGTCCGCGCAGTGATTTTTTTTGGTGTTCCTGATCATAAAGATGCCTGCGGAAGCGGTGCCTATGATCCTGACGGTATTGTTCAGCGGGCGCTGCGGCTTACAAAATCTCTCTATCCGGATATGATCTGCATAGCAGATATCTGTTTGTGTGAATATACGGACCATGGACATTGCGGGATGATCAGAGGTAATGAAATACTGAATGATGAGACACTGAAACTGTTGTCAAAAGCTGCGCTCAGCTGTGCAAAGGCCGGTGCCGATGTGGTAGCGCCTTCAGATATGATGGATGGCAGAATAGGACATATGCGTCAGGTACTGGATGCAGAGGGATGTCAGAATACCCTGATTATGGCTTATAGTGTTAAATATGCGTCTTCTTTTTATGGCCCTTTCAGGGAGGCTGCGGATTCTGCCCCTGCTTTTGGTGACAGAAAGACCTATCAAATGGATTACCGCAATTGCAGGGAAGCTTTAATAGAGACAGAGCTGGACATTATGGAGGGAGCAGATATCATCATGGTCAAACCGGCATTGGCCTATCTGGATATCGTCCGGATGATTCATGACAATTTTGATCTTCCGCTCTGTACATACAGCGTCAGTGGAGAATATGCAATGATGAAAGCAGCCGCCGCCAATGGATGGATCGATGAACGTCGGGTGGTCATGGAAAGTATGACAGCTATGAAAAGAGCCGGAGCAAAGATGATTATCACTTATTATGCTCCTCAGATCGCAGATTGGATCCGGGAGGAAAATAAGTAAACTGTGTCTGATTGAGAGAAGAGAAGAGGAGAGATGGAATGAGCAGTGAAAAAATTTTTAGGAAAGCCTGTGAGCTTATGCCGGGTGGGGTCAATAGTCCGGTGAGGGCCTACCGTGCTGTGGGTATGACGCCTCCATTTATCGATCATGCCCGGGGATCGCATATCTATGATATAGACGGTAATTGTTATATTGATTATGTAGGTTCCTGGGGACCGATGATCCTGGGACATGCCAGGGAAGAGGTAGTTCAGGCTGTGAAAGAGGCTGCAGCAAGGGGGACCAGCTATGGCGCTCCGACGACGGCAGAGGTAGAACTGGCAGAGATGATACAGCAGGCTGTTCCGTCCATGGAAATGCTGCGAATGGTCAATTCAGGAACGGAGGCAGTCATGAGTGCTATCCGGGCGGCCAGAGGCTTTACCGGCAGAGAATTGATCGTAAAATTTGAAGGCTGCTATCATGGTCATTCTGACGGACTGCTGGTGAAAGCAGGTTCGGGCCTTTTGACAGAGAATGTACCGGACAGTGCCGGAGTACCGGCTGCATTTGCAGAAACAACGCTGATTGCCAGGTACAATGATCTGGAAAGTGTAAGAAGTCTGTTTGAAAGATACGGAAAAAGGATAGCGGCACTGATTGTGGAGCCGGTGGCAGCCAATATGGGGGTAGTTCCTCCGGAACCGGGATTTCTTGAAGGACTGAGAGCGATTACCAGAAAATATGGGGCAGTGCTTATATTCGATGAAGTGATTACTGGATTCAGGCTGGGCTATGGCGGTGCACAGCAGTATTATGGGGTTATTCCTGATATGACGACATTTGGTAAGATTGTTGGAGGCGGTATGCCAATGGCTGTGTATGGCGGCAGAAAGGATATCATGGCCTGTGTTTCTCCAGTGGGACCGGTATATCAGGCGGGAACCCTTTCCGGTAATCCGGTGGCTGTGGCGGCGGGAAAAGCCATGCTGAAGCTCCTTGGAGATGATCCGGCAATTTATGACAGACTGGAAGAAAGATCAATCCGGATAGAGAAAGCCTTCAGGGATGCCATCGAACGATATCAGGTCAAAGCGGTGATAAACAGAGCTGGCTCTTTAATGAGTATCTTTTTTACAGGAAATCCGGTGAAATGTTTTGAAGATGTTATGACGTCCGATCTTGACAAGTTCAGACAGTATTTTGCTGCAATGAAATCGTGCGGCATGTATATTGCCCCTTCTCAGTTTGAAGCATTTTTCGTCAATGATGCTCTGACGGAAGAAGATCTGCAGATGACGGAAAGAGCCATTGACAGGGCACTTTCTATATGGAAGGAGTGATTGAATGCGACGAATTATATTGATGGTATTGAAATGTATCTATATAGTGCCATACTGGTTCTGGAACATCTGTCGGTTTGCGAAGGATACCGGTGAAGAAAAATACAGTCTGGAGACAAAATACGGATTTATCCGGGGAATTGTGAAAAAGGTCAACAGGTCAGGACGTGTGGATATTGTCAGCAGCGGCCTGGAAAATATACCGGAAAAGGATGGCTTTATCATGTATCCCAATCATCAGGGAATGTATGATATGCTGGCAGTTATAGAAACGCTTCCAAGGCCCTATGCGGTTGTATTTAAGATTGAGGTTGAGAATATTATCCTGCTCAAACAGATCAAAGAGGCACTTCATTATATTCCAATGGACAGAAGTGATCTGAAGCAGTCTATGAAGGTCATACTGGAGGTTGCAAAGAGGGTCAAAGCCGGAGAGAATTTTCTTATCTTTGCTGAGGGCACAAGAAGCAGAAAGGGAAATGAGATTCAGTCTTTTAAGGCAGGGGCTTTTAAAGCGGCTACCAAGTCAAAAGCACCGATTGTACCGGTGGCTTTGATTAATAGCTTTGAACCCTTTGATAAAAAAACGATCAGGCCTGTAACGGTGCAGGTGCATTATCTGAAACCGATGTATTATGAGGAATATGCGGATATGAATACGACAGAAATTGCTCTGGAAGTGGAAAGAAGGATTAAAGAGGCCATAAGTATTCACAGTTAAAAATCAGTAATGAAAACAGCGCAGCTAAATGCTGCGCTGTTAAAAAATCTTTATGTAGTAGATCGGATTATAATCCAAGGACACCTACGAGGATGAAGCCAACGATGATGATAACACCGGTGAGCAACAGGTCGATAACACAGTAACCCATGATATCTCTTGCTCCCAGACCAGCGATACCAAGTGCCGGCAGAGCCCAGAATGGCTGTAACATATTTGTCCAAGCATCGCCCCATGCAATACCCATCAGAGCTACACCAGGTTTAACACCAAGTGCTACAGAAGCAGGACCAACGATAGGACCCTGAACTGTCCACTGTCCGCCGCCTGATGGTACGAAGAAGTTAACGATACCAGCGCTGAGGAATGTCCATACAGGGAATGTCACTGTGTTGGAGATAGCTACGAAGAAGTTACTGATAATACCTGCGAGGGAGTTGCCGCCTTCAAGATGACCAACCATCAGAGCCTGGATACCAGCGTAGAATGGGAACTGAAGGATGATACCTGCAGCGCCTTTTGCAGCGTCTGTGATAGCTCTTACGTAGTTGATTGGAGTACCATGTAACAGAACACCGATAACAAGGAAGATCAGGTTAACGATATTCAGTGAAAGCGCATTCAGGATATTGCCTGAAGCTGCAAAATACTGAACAAGGTAAACAACACCGAGAACAACAACGATGATGGATAAGATTCTTGAATTCTCAAGCTTCTCAGCGATTGTCTCAGCTTTCTTCTCTACAACTTCTTCTTCAACAAGAAGCTTAGGATCAACAGTTACAACATTGGCTGCATCCGGATGCATCTTGGCATTAACCAGAGGCATGAGAATCAGGATGGCAAGACAGATAACCAGGTTCCAAGGAGAAAGAACAGTCTCACTCATAGGAACGCCTTCTGCGATAGCACCGGCTGTCTTAGCTGCAACGTTGTCAGCAACAACGATATCCAGAGGAATGGAGCCTGACAGACCTGCATGCCATACGATGAAGCCTGAGTATGCGGAAGCAATCAGCAGACGGTAGTCAATACCTTTAACTTTCTTGGCGATAGATTTTGCAAGAAGCGCACCAACAACCAGACCGAAGCCCCAGTTTAACCAGCAGGCAATTGTAGAAACAACTGTTACAAGGATGATACCTGATGCAGGAGTCTTAGCAATACCTGCGATGTTGTCAAGAAGTTTCTTAACCGGCTTGGAAGAAGCCATTGCGTTACCAAGAACGAGAACCAGAGCCATCTGCATGGAGAAAGCAAGCAGGTTCCATACGCCGCTGCCCCACCACATAGCAAGTGTAAGCGGACCAGCTCCTGTCGCAAAGATATCTGCGACAAATACAATGATTGTCAAAAGAATACAGAAGATAAATGGATCTGGCAAGAAATTCTGTATAATTTTAACAGAAGCATTAGAGATTTTTTTGAGCATAAAAAAATTCCTCCCTTTTTAGTGTGTAGTTGCTCATTGTTTTTTTGCAAACAATCTGGTACTATTATAAAACTTTTCTAAAGAAAATGAAACTCTAAAATAATATAAAAATGTTGAATATATGAACGTTATAGGCGGAGAAATATTATGATAATTAAAGAAATTACAGAAAAAAGAGACAATTATAGACTATTAAGTCTATTTGTTGATAAAATAACAAAGTTTCATGTGGCTGTTGAAAAACAGCAGGAAACTGTTCTGGACAGTTATATCATTATGGTTGTCAGAATGGGTGCTATCAATCTTAGAATTGATGACTGGGATATTAAGTTAAAAACGAACGATGCCCTGCTTATAAAAAAGGGGAAAAAACTGACACTTCAGGGAATGCCTGGAGAAGAGTGCTGGATTGTGACAGTAAATTTTGATGGCAGCGGTGTTCACGGAATGCTTCGGTATCTTCAGTTTCTGGATGTGTCAAAATTCAATGTATCCGGGAATCTGTTGGCTGCATGTCTGGACAGTATGATTCAGACATGGGAGGCAGGAGAATATTTTAGATCGGCAATTATGCTGCAGACTTTGTTAATCAATATAAAAGATACAGAAAAAAAAGATTATAAAGTTTCAAATTTAAATGAGATTTATCAATACATACAGGAGCATTATGCTGAGCCGTTGGATCTGAATCATCTTGCACGGATATACGGAACAAGTGTCAGTTATTTTTCACGTGCTTTCAAACAGCATTTCGGAATCGCTCCTATGGCTTTTGTCAATAAAATCCGTATCCATTATGCCCGCCTGTTTTTGGTTACCAGCAATATGAGAATTCACGATATCGCTCATCGGTGCGGCTTTGAAAAAATGGAATATTTTTGTTATGTTTTCAAAAAAAGTGAGGGCTGCACCCCGTCCCAGTACCGCGCTAACCGAAAAAAAGCTGATAAGTTAAATGAAAGAGAAGTTTTAGAATAATTTAAGAATTATCTATAGACTTTAGCTCTGTAAAATGTTACAATACCTTTATGCATTCAGAGCAGGTGAGTCTGCTGTCTGCTGTATAATCATGGGAATAGAATGAATAATAAGAAGGGGATTTTTAGCCAATGAACAAAAAAATTAAAACGCCAGAGGTTGAGCAGTTATTCAGAGCAATGCTTTGCCTGAAGAATGTGGAAGAATGTTATGAATTTTTTGAAGATATATGTACTATTAATGAGCTGCTGTCCCTGTCACAGCGTTTTGAAGTGGCAAGGATGCTCAGGGAGAAAAAAACATACCTTGAGATTGCTGAGAAGACAGGGGCTTCTACAGCTACGATCAGTCGTGTGAACCGTTCACTGAATTATGGCAACGATGGTTATGATATGGTATTGGAGCGACTAAAGGAGAATGAATAGAGGTTAGAAGGGTGTCACAGCATAATGCTGTGACACCCTTCTATTTTTGATCTATGATGGATTCAATCAATTGCTTTTTGATATAAATATCAAGACTGAGAATACAGATAAAAGAAAATTCCCGGAGAAACTGTTGATCCTCTTCCGGTGCATCTGCAAATATATCACCTGATATTTCATATTCTTTCAGAATATTTTCATAGTAATTCTCCCGATATGTTGATTCTTTTGAAAAAAGGGTGCTGTAAATATATTCCAGATTCATTCCATTGCTCTTATGAAAAAACTGTTCTGTCAGAGGGGCAAGAATGGTCTGAATATCGCTGATAGAGAGAAAGTTTTTAAAGTAATAAATAAAAATCAGCAGCAATATATGATCTTTGGAATATTTTTTCTTCACCGGAGGCGGCAAAAGATGATTTTTGGTGTAATTATTGATCATGGTTTTTGTCATGATTTTGTCGTCTTCACTGCGTGTTGTTCTGGAAAGATGCTGAGTCAGAAAGGTGGTAATCTGATCCACATACAGATCCAGATCCGGCAGCATGGAGGCTTTAATGTAGCTGTCATCTGTATATCGGCTGAAAACATCGCTGATAATTTGTTGTATATCTTTTGGAGCTATATTACTTGATTTCTGTTCCATAATCTGTCAATCCTTCCATAAAACATAAAATAAGTATGCGAAGTCATCACTTTTCAGGTCAATAATAGAGTATAGGTATGATTCTCTATATATTATATAGTATAGTCCTTTGAATGGGAAAAGGTCAATAAAAAAGTTCAATATGTAGTAATTAAAACCGCTATACAAACAGAGGTATCTACTCAGCTCTTGCAATATATTTCTTTAAATGTTATGCTAGAGAAAGAAAGCTGAGAAGAAGAAACGGATGGCAGCTTTTGAGTTATTTATACAGGAGGTATGGCTATTATGATTAAACGAGCAGAAGATATGGTGAATTTATTTAATGAAAATATGCGCGGTGGCGAGGGAACAGTACATATTATTCGTTATCTTGAACCATCAGAATACAATGGCAACGCGAAAATGATTGCCAAACTTATTTTTAATCCGGGGTGTTCTATTGGGGAGCATATACATGAAGGGGAAGAGGAGATTATCTGCATTTCTAAAGGAACAGCAGAGTATAATGACAATGGTACTATCGTGACGCTGCACGAGGGAGACTCCTGTGTCTGTCTTGGCGGTCAGAGCCATGGAATCAGAAATGCTTCAGAGACAGATGTACTGGAAGTTTTTGCAGTTATTTTACTGTATTAGGATATGGAACAGGTGATTGAAAATGAAGGTCAAAGAATTAATGGGCATGCTGCTCCTTATGCTCCTGATTGCTTTATCAGTCGGCTGCGGGAAGGAGAAGAATGACGGATATGGGGAGACAGATGAACTGACATCAGAAATCCCTATAGATATTGTGTCCGAAATAGCAGGAGCTGTCAGCGAGCAGAAACAGACAGTTTTATTGGACGATGACCAGAAGAAAAAATACAAAGTGCTGCTGGATGGCTGTCCGGATCAGGAGGCAGTGTACTATTTGTATGATATTACCGGTGATGGTTCTCCGGAACTGATCGTGGGAAAGGATGCCATGAGTGTCTATTCCTTTAACCAGGGTGACGTAATGACGATTGGTACTCTGATGCTTCAGGAGATGTATCTGTCAGAGCAGTATGGACTGCTTGCTTTTTATAATAATGATGGCGCATATGAACTGAGACAGTATCAATATGATGGTGAAATGGTTACGGAAAAAGTATTTGTGTCTGCGTCAAATTCGGCCGATTATGACAGTCAGACGGCTGATTATATGAAGAATGCGAAAAAGGTGGAGTCTTATGCGCTGACGGACCGTACACCATTTGAATAGAACGGAATAATCAATTTTATGACAGGGCTGCCGCAAGATTTATTTTGGCATTTCTGCATCGGTTGTTATGCATGATTTTCAGGATAACCCGGATTGCAGAGTGCTTTATAAAGATGCGGCAGTTTTATTTTATATCTTAGCATGTCATGTGCTCTGCCAGAGTCGGATTCTATAACTGCCTTATTATTTGTGCAAAGCTTTTTGGGCGAACGAAGGATCAACAAGTGTCTGATAGTCGACTCTTTCGGTTAGTTCACCGGCCTGATCAAGGATGTTCTGAAGTAAAGTAAAGGCTTCTTCTGTAAAAATACAGTCTTGCTTCCACGTATCCTGGGCAGCATATCGGTCGATGATAGTGACAAGGGTATCTGCACCTGTTTCTTCAAATTGTGGCTGGATAATTTTTGCAATTTCCATCGGCGTATGGCTGTTGACATAGTCCAGACCTTTCTGGATGGCATTGGTAAAGCTTTGAATGATGTCAGGATTTTCCTGAATGTATTTTTCAAGGGCGGAGAAACAGGTGTATGGGACGTAGCCGGAATCCTCGCCGAGGGAGGCAATTACATATCCGTTTCCGTTTTTTTCCAGAGACGTGGCAAATGGTTCAAATTCAACGGTATAGTCGGCAGTACCACTGGAAAAGGCTTCGGCGGTCAGCCCGAAATCAATGTTCTGAATGATGGTCAGATCTGTTTTAGGATCGATGTTATGAAGTTTCAGGACATATTCAAATATCATCTGAGGCATACCCCCTGCTCTGCCTCCGAGGACAGTTTTTCCTTTCAGATCCTGCCATGTGAAATTATCTTCGGGAGAGCGGGAGACAAGAAAGTTACCTGCACGCTGAGTCAGCTGAGCGAAATTGACAGCGTAGTTCTGAGATCCCTGATTGTAAACATATACCGTAGCCTCCGGCCCCATAAAGCCAATATCTGCGTCTCCGGATATGAGAGAGGTCATGACATTGTCAGCGCCGGCACCGTTGACCAGTTTGATATCCAATCCTTCTTCTTCAAAATAATCGTTTTCGATGGCCACGTACATTGGGGCATAGAAAATGGAATGGGCGACTTCGTTGAGGGTTACAGAAGTCAGTCCCGACTGATTCTGACTGCAGCCGACAAGGAGCAGACAAATGCAGGATAAAATCAGGATTGAGGAAATGAGTTTTTTCATGAGAAAACACCTCCTGGAATTTCTATCCTTATATTATGCATCATTTAAAAAAAGTTGCATGTATAGTGAAAATGCACAATTATAAGA
>JAEDGN010000082.1 GCA_016297495.1 Coprococcus sp. | reverse complement strand
TATTTCACTGCCAACGGAGGATATGCATACTTTTTTATTCAATTGTGTATCATACCGCTCCGGTTCTTCAGATTGCTTCGCGAACCAGCGGCATACTCATACAGCGCGGGCCTCCCCTTCCCCTGGACAGTTCAGAGCTTGGCATCTCCAGAACCTCAATCCCGTTGTCCCGTAAAACGGCATTGGTGATATAATTTCTGTCATACACTACAACTGTTCCGGGAGCAATACATAACGTATTGGACCCATCATTCCACTGTTCTCTCTCTGAGGCCACTCTGTCCCTGCCGCCGCAGCGGATCAGCGTAACCCTGTCCACTCCAAGATACTCTGTCAGAACATCCTGAAGAGATTTTGTCAGTTCTGTTACATGCAGAGGTTCGGTCCTGCTGCCCCGACGAATCTCATAAATCTGCAGGCTCTCCAGTATTCCCGGATGAATGGTAAATTTATCATAATCCACCTGGGTACACACGGTATCCAGATGCATATAGGCCCGGACACTGGGAATATCCAGTGCAAGAATCGTCTCTATCTCACACTGTTCATCCTCAAATATGTTTTTCGCCAGCAGCTCAATTGCCTCCGGCGTCGTCCTCTGGGAGATTCCGACAGCCAGCACCTTACTGCTGAGATTCAGAATATCACCACCCTCAATGGAAAATGGATATTCCCGCTTATAATAAAAAGGAACCTGCCCTGCATAATCCGGATGATATTCCAGAATATACTTACCAAATAAAGTCTCCCGTCTCCTTGTTTTTGCATACATACTGTTCAGACTGACACCATTGCCGATGGTTGCAAAAGGATCTCTCGTAAAATACAGATTCGGTATCGGATCCATGATCATACGACTGCTGGATCTGATCAGATCCACCAGTGGGCTGTGACCCTCATATTTCAATTCATTAAGGCTCACACCGGACATAACCTTTAAGACCATCTCTTTTTCATCAGGAATCTCCATCAGATAATCATATAACTGACTTCTGAAATTCTGTGCTGTATTCCCGCCTTCATCAATGACCTGCCTGACAAAACTTTCTTTGACAGCAGGATCTGTTTTCAGTACCTCTGCCATCATATCTTCGATATATACAACTTCCGTTCCATGCTCTCTCAAAATACCTGCAAACAGATCATGTTCACTCTGGGCTGTCTTCAAATATGGAATATCCTCAAATAAGAGTCTCTCCAACTCACCCGGAACCAGATGTTCCAGCTCCTGTCCCGGCCTGTGCAGCATCACTTTTTTCAGCTTTCCTATCTCACTTTTAACATTAATTGGCATTTTAATTACCCCTGATTTCACAATCCATACATTATAAACTGCCACATAATCCAATACTCAAAACGATTATGTGACAGCTTACCTTTTGGTTTCTTATATTAAATTATACCAGAGGATTTCATTTAACACAAGTATATGTCTGTCAGTCTCCTACTGCTTGTTTTTCTCTGGACTTCATCAAGTCCAAATAGCCAGCATCAGCCAGATAAGAAGCGCGCCTGCGATGATATACAAAAGCGCAATGAGCAAGGTACTCTTCAAAGCACCAAGAGCGATCCAGCGGCGTTCCTCTCTCGTAAGCTCAATCTCCGGTTCACTCGCCTCTTCTTCATCCCCCTGAAGCTCCGGGTCATATAAAGACCGATCATTCTTTTCATACCTCATCGTACACACCTCCCACTATTCATCATCTTCACACCTTATCTAACTGTTCAGCCTGTTCGTATTTGACAGCACAGATACGGCAGGATTCCACCTGAAAACCGTTTGAAAAACACCGGTACTTGGATTTTTGGAATAAAATGAACAAAAATCCTTAGTACCGCTGTGTTTTTCGTCGAGTGAGAACGTGTTTGAAGGTTGGAAACTGTCCGTATGTGCGGAGAAAGACCGAAAGGCTGAACAGTTACCATGCATTTTATTTGTCGTAAAGATGGCAAACGACATAATGTCCCGGCTCGATCTCTTTCTGAACAGGCACTTCACTCTTACATCTCTCCGTACAGTACGGACAGCGCGTATGGAACTTACAGCCTGCCGGCGGATTGGCCGGTGACGGAATGGAACCTTCCAGTACGATACGGTTCTTTTTTACCTTCGGGTCAGGAACCGGTATCGCAGAGAACAACGCCTTTGTATACGGATGCAGTGGATTGTTAAATATATCATCTGTATCACCGTACTCAACCAGATTGCCCAGATACATAACACCAACGGAATCGGATATATGCTCTACGACTGACAGGTCATGGGAAATAAACAGGTAAGTCAGTTTATACTGTTCCTGCAAATCCTTCAGCAGGTTAATGATCTGTGCCTGAATGGATACGTCCAGAGCAGATACAGGCTCATCACAGACAACAAATTCCGGATTCAGAGCCAGCGCACGAGCAATACAGATACGCTGACGCTGGCCGCCTGAGAACTCATGAGGATAACGATCCTTATGGAAAGGCTGCAGACCGCAGTTGTCCATGACCTGATCAATGTAATCATTAAATTCTGCCTTTGGCACCAGGTTGTGTTCACGGACTGCTTCACCGATGATCTCAGCAACAGGAAGTCTCGGAGAAAGACTTGAAAACGGATCCTGGAAAATGATCTGCATCTTCGTACGCATGGAACGCATTTCCTTGTTGGTCAGATCATAGACCTCTTTGCCGTTGAACAATACCTCACCACCTGTCTTCTCTCCTGCAAGACGAAGGATCGTACGTCCTGTTGTTGTCTTGCCGCAGCCGGACTCGCCTACCAGACCCATGGTGGTACCGCGTTTCAGATTAAAGGTAACACCGTCAACCGCCTTTACCTGACCAACCACTCTGGAGACCATCCCCCCCTTGATCGGGAAATACTTTTTCAGTTGGTTGACCATGAGGATATACTGTGGATCATAAACCAGGGGTTCATATTCCATTTCTGTCATTTTATTTTTATCAGCCATTTATTGATCCCCCTTTCCTTCACAGTAACGGTAGCAGCTTACTTTATGTGTCGGTGAAAGACTGATCTCCGACGGATATGCGCCCTCACAGGCGCTGACACACATCTCACAGCGGTCCTTGAAATAGCAGTAATTCGGCATATTGATCGGATTCGGAACCTTGCCCGGTATGGAATAAAGCTTATCCACCTTTTTACCGACCATTGGCTTTGAAGCCATCAGACCGATGGTATAAGGATGGGATGGATGCTCAAAAATCTCCTCTGCTGTACCTTTCTCCACAACACGGCCCGCATACATAACAACAACATAATCCGCCATCTCGGCAATAACACCCAGGTCATGGGTGATCAGCATGATCGACGAATTGATCTTGTCCTTCAGCTGACGTAGCAAATCCAGAATCTGGGCCTGAATTGTTACATCAAGCGCCGTTGTCGGCTCATCAGCGATGATAATCTTCGGATTGCAGGCAAGCGCCATGGCAATCATGACACGCTGGCGCATACCACCCGACAGCTCATGAGGAAACATCTGGTAAACACCTTCACTGTTGGCAATACCTACCATCTCGAGAAGAGCAATGGTTCTTGCCTTGATCTCTTCTTTTGATTTTCCTTCACCATCATGAAGCTCAATAACCTCATCTACCTGTCTTCCGATACGGAATACAGGATTCAGGCTGGTCATCGGCTCCTGAAAAATCATGGATACATAATTGCCGCGGATCTGCTGCATCTTCTCCTGAGGCATCTTCGTCACATCATAGGCCTTGGTGCCCATGTTCAGTCGGATAGCACCTTCAACGATCTGTCCCTGAGGTCTCTGGATCAGCTGCATCAATGACAGACTGGTAACAGATTTACCGCATCCGGACTCTCCTACAATACCGACCGTTTTGCCGACAGGCACATCAAAGGAGACACCATCTACACTTTTTACAGTACCTGCATCTGTGAAGAAATAGGTATGCAGGTTATCAAACTCCACAGCATTATCCGGGTTGTGCATCTCTGTCAGATATTCTGACTCCGGAACATTTTTACGCTTTCTCTTTTTTTCAAATTCATTGGTGATCTTACGGTTCTCTTTGGAGATCCGGCGGGATTCTTTCGCCGAAAGATAGCCTTCTGCATTCTTTTTAGCCATTTTTCTTTCCTCCTTACCGTTTCATCTTCGGGTCGAACGCATCGCGCAGACCGTCACCAACAAAGTTAAAGCCCAGTACGGCAATCAACAGACAGATACCTGCCGGAATCCATACAAACCAGTAATGAGTCATAACATAAGCCTCATTAACATCCGTAATAATATTACCCCAGGAAGCAAACGGGAACTTGACACCAATGCCAAGGAAGGACAAGGTTGCTTCCATAATGATCGTAGAACCAAGTCCCATAGTACAGGTAACGATCAGCTGAGGAATGACGTTCGGAATGAGATGTCTGAAGATACGCCGGCTGACGCGGATACCACAGGCTTCTGCAGCCGCCATGAATTCCTGCTCACGCAAAGACAGAATCTGTCCGCGAACCAGACGGGCAATGGACGGCCATCCCAGAAAACCAAGAATCAGCATCAGGTAAACCATACGTGTCATCGGGGCCACCTTCATGGCATCCATGGCAGCACCAAGGATAATGATCAGCGGCATGGATGGGATACAATAGAAAATATCCACAATACGCATGATCAGATTGTCCACCCATTTACCAAAATATCCGGCAATACCGCCGAGAATAACACCGATAATCGTCTCAATAAATACAACAATGAAACCGATGATCAGGGATACACGGCCGCCGTACATCAGACGTGTCAGCATATCCATACCATTTTTGTCTGTGCCCAGCGGATGGGCTTTTGAAGGCGGTGCATAGCTGTCATAGACATAAGTCTCTGTTCCCTGCTTCACAGACCATGTCAGGGATGTTGGATCATAGGTAATCTTATAAGTGTATTCTTCCCCCTCAGCATCCACATAATTGAACTCTTCCAGCCCACTGTCGATGGCTTCTTCCAGCTGTTCCTTGAAAATACGTTCGAAAACAACACCATTGCCGGTCGGTGATACAACAAAGCGGCTGATATAACCGATTACCGTACCGCCTGTCACGATATTGCCGTCCGCATCCAGGGTGTATTCTGCACCATCTGCTGTAAAAGCCGTTTCATTATTCGTATAAGCCTTCAATGCTTCGTATTTTACGGAAAAAGGAATATCCGCACCATCGCCGTTTACAATGTCCTTAAACGCGATGGCCAGCATCGTACCATCAGAGGATATGGAATAAAAATCGGTTCCTTCTTCTGTAATCTCATAATCCACATCTTTATAATTAAAGGATGATTCACCTTTCTGATATGCCAGCTGGAACTTTGCCTGCAGTACACTGTCAAATTTCTGACCATCTGCAGCTGTATAACGAAAATCATTATTCTTGACAACGCCCGCAAATTCTTTCAACTGACTGTCATAACGATAAAACTGCTGATCCTGTCCGTAAGGACTGACCAGACCGCCAATGAAGGAAAAAACAAACATGGCGATCAGCATAATCATTCCAAGAACAGCCAGACGGTTTCGGAAAAATCTTTTAACGACCAGTGCGCCGGGAGAAAGTACCTTGACACGACGGTCATCATTCAAAGAATATTGACTGGTCTCTTTCGTTTCGTTTGTTTCAGTTACATCTTTTTTATCTATCATTACAGGTCCTCCTTTCCTATGCAATACGTACCCGCGGGTCAACCACGGCATACAGAATATCGGAAAGCAGATTGCCTGCCAGTGTCAAAATTGCCAGAAACGTCATATAAAACATGGAGAACGGAATATCTCCGATCAGCATGGCCTGATAAGACGTATATCCAATACCCGGAATTGAAAACAGAGTTTCTGTGATCAGCGCTCCGGAGAAAAGTGACGGCAGAGAGCCACCCACAATTGTAACCAGCGGAATCAGCGTATTGCGGAATGCATGCTGGTAGATAACTTTTTTCTCGGACAGACCTTTTGCACGAGCCGTACGGATATAATCGGCATTCAATACCTCCAGCATATTGGTACGGGTATAACGCATCAGAGAACCTACCGAAACAATGACCAGCGTCGTGATCGGCAGAACCAGATGGCTGGCCATGTCAAGAATCTTGCCCATTTGATCAAGCTGTGCATAATTACGGCCAACAAGACCATAGAGGTCAAACCAGCCCAGTTTCACTGAAAAAACTAATTTAAGAATAGTTGCGAAAAAGAATGTCGGCAGAGAAATACCTACCAGCGCGCCTGCGGTGATGGCATAATCTGCACGTGAGTACTGTTTAGTAGCGGCAATAACTCCGAGCGGGATCGCAATAATAAGCTCCAGCACGAAAGCAATCGCACCCATAATGAAGGACAGCCATATAACTTCACTGAACTTCTGCAGAACAGGAACTGTATATTTCCAGCTGTCACCAAAATGACCCCGAATGGCATCTCCCAGCCATGTCAGGTAACCCGGCAGGATACTTTTATCCAGGCCATAGGAAGCATTCAGCTGAGCCAGCCATTCTTCATATGGTTTTGCACCAGGCTTCATCGCAAGCTGCATGGCCATATTCTCCACATAGGAGGCCGGCAGACAGCGCAGCAAAGCATAGATAATGAAGGTCACGCAAAACAGAATTCCGACTGACAAAGCAATTCTTTTCAGGATGTATTTTCGCATTCGGTTATCATTCCTCTCTATCAATCAATGAACCATTTTATGAAAGAACAAAAATGAGGCTGCCACACTTATGCTGTACAGTATTGGCCATACAGTATTGCCTCTGCCGGCACATAAAGGTTATATGCCGGCAGATTACTTATTGCAGCAACCTCAATTAATTGTTTTATTTTACAACGATACTTTCAATTTCACTCTTCCAGTTCCAGTATGGTGTCATATCATTTGGCAGAGAAGAAACATCTACACGTTCTGAAGATACAATGTATGCATCGGAACGCTGATATACAGGAAGTTCAACACCCCAGTCCATAATGATTTCCATGGCAGCCTTGTACAGACCCTTGCGGTAAGACTGCTCTGTGGACTGACGGGCATCCATGATCAGTGTATCAAGATCTTCATCATTGATTGCATAGTAGTTGGTGGAACCCTGGCTGTGGTACAGCTGGTACATATCCGGGTCACTGGAGGACTGCCATGCAGCACACCACATCTCAGCTACACCTGACTGATAGGAAGCAAACAGATCTGCTGCCTGTGCCAGGTCATTAACTGTCAGTGTAAAGCCGATGCTTGCAAATGCATCCGCTGCATTCTTCAGGATCAGGAATGTCGGATGGTTACCCTGACCGCCGCCGCCGATATTAACGGTGTACTCAAGCTTGGCACCTTCCGGAGCTGCTGTCAGCTTGCCGTCGGCAACTGTATAGCCTGCTGCTTCAAAGAAGCCCAGAGCTGCTGCCTTGGCTGCTTCATATTTATCTTCTGTCTTCATATCTGCTGTGTAGATCGGATTACCATCCACGTCTACAGAGTAAGCAACGGTATAGCCGTCATCCGTAACCTGAGGAGCTGCCCAGGATGTATTGGAGATCGGATAGTTGATAACGGAAGCTGTATCACCATAGTAGGAATCAATACCCTCATCACGGTATGCAGAAATAACAGTAGCAATAGCCTTACGCAGGTTCTTGGATTCTTCAGAAGCAGGATCGTCGCCAACCTTTACATTGTTGGCACAGATACCGATATAACCATAACCACGGTAGTCGATCAGCTTGGTTGTGATCACACTGCCGTCAAAGGAAGGATCACCGCCGTTGATCTCAGCGATCTGATCTGCCAGCTCTGTGGAGTAGGATGGTGTGGCAATATCAAGTGTTCCGGAGCTGATACCGTTAACCATATCTGCTTCTTTTGATTGGCTTCCATGTAAACAACACCGTTGGAAACTTCATTGAACATGTAAGGACCGGCACCCATAGGCTGTGTTGTCTTCTCACGAATCAGGGAAAGATCACCCTTAGGGAAGCCGAACTTGTGATTGTCATAATCATACTGAGCCTCATCGCCATAGTAATGCAGCGGTGCGATCGGCAGTGCCAGATTGTAGATCATGGT
>JAEDGN010000081.1 GCA_016297495.1 Coprococcus sp. | reverse complement strand
GCCTATCCTGTTGGCCGACAGGGTAGGCATTTTTATTTGCCTTGCCATTCCCAACCTGGATGTATATATTGAGTGCAGATACAGGAAAAGGAGGGACCTGACAAAATGAAACAGATATTAATCATCGACGATGATATCCATATTGGCAATATGCTGGAAGAAGTACTGATCCGGGAAGGCTACGCTGTCACCAGAGCCTACTCCGGCACGGAGGCCCTGCTTTCCATTGCAGCCAAAAAACCTGATCTTGCATTACTGGATCTTATGCTGCCGGGACTGTCCGGAGAGGAAGTGCTCCCGCAGATTAAAAATATTCCCGTTATTATCATCAGTGCAAAGGGCGATATTGACGATAAGGTGGAACTGCTGCTTGGCGGTGCTGTGGATTATGTGACGAAACCTTTCGAGATCAGAGAACTCCTTGCCCGCATCCAGGTTCACCTGCGTAAGCAATCTGCATCTGACAGTCCGGAACGTATCGAAGCAGGGACACTGACCATAGATGCGTTATCCCATACGGTCTTTGCCAATGGCACAGAAGTCCGCCTGACCAAAACCGAGTACGCTATTTTGAAGCTGCTGATGATCAATGCCGGTCAGGTTCTGACCAAATCCGTCATCCTCGACCGGATCAGTGAAAACACACCGGACTGCACCGAAAGCTCCCTTAAACAGCATATGAGCAATCTCCGCAAGAAACTTCGGGATGTCGGCGGAAAAGATTATATCGAAGCTGTATGGGGTATCGGATTCAGATTGCAGAAGAATCTTGACCATTTCTTTACACTTTTCTTGACCATTATCTTTACCATTGTCAGTTAGGATAATGGCATCAAAGATAAGGAGGTATCGATGATGGATTATATTCTGTCTACTGACAGGCTATGTAAACAGTATAAACATTTTAAAGCATTAAACGGTCTGTCCATGCATGTCCCAAAGGGTGCCATCTATGGCTTCGTCGGCAAGAACGGTGCTGGCAAAACGACACTGATCCGACTGATCTGCGGTCTTCAGGATCCCACTTCCGGCAGCTACAGTCTGTACGGTATCGGCAATCATGACCGGAACATTACACGCTCCCGGCGGAGGATGGGCGCAGTTGTTGAAACCCCATCCATTTATCAGGATATGACCGCGGAAGACAATCTGAAACAGCAGTATCTTGTTCTGGGGCTGCCTTCCTTCGAAGGTATTCCGGAGCTTCTGAAGCTGGTGGGACTTGAAAATACCGCCAGGAAAAAAGCCCGGCATTTCTCTCTCGGAATGAAGCAGCGCCTTGGAATTGCCATTGCCCTGGCCGGAGACCCGGACTTTCTGGTGCTGGACGAACCGACCAACGGTCTGGATCCTCAGGGCATCATTGAGATGCGTGAACTGATTCTGAAACTGAATCGTGAACGGCAGATCACAGTGCTGATTTCCAGTCATATTCTGGATGAACTGAGCCGCCTTGCCACCCATTACGGCATCATCGACGGCGGTCGAATGATGAAAGAACTGAGTGCTGAAGAGCTGGAAGCCGCCTGCCGTAAATGTATGCGCGTGGAGGTTACGGATACAAAGGTTCTCGCCCGGGTGCTGGATGGCATGGCTGTGGACTATAAAATCATGTCCGAAACCCAGGCCGATATATTTGCCCGGCTGAATATTTCCCAGCTGACACTTGCCCTTGCACGGGAGAACTGCGAAGTCATTTCCCTTACGGAGCGGGATGAAACACTGGAAAGTTATTATGTTTCTCTGGTGGGAGGTGGCAGCCATGCGTAAACTTCTCTCCGCCAGCTTCTCCCGTCTGTGACAAGACAAACTGTTCTGGATCATGGCAGCAGTCATGTTTATCTTTTCACTCATAACAATGCTCAACAGCGCTCGTTCCGCCGATGTGATGTCTCAGAGCGGATATGTCAGGACTCTGGATGACTATTTCTTCAATCTTGCGCCTCTTATGGGGCTGTTTGATGCCATATTCATCAGTATGTTTCTGGGAACAGAGTATGCCGACGGCACCATGCGGAATAAACTGATTGTCGGTCATACCCGCAGACATATCTATCTGACCAATTTTATCGTCTGCTTTACAGCAAGCCTTTGTTTCATTGCTGCATGGCTGTTGGGCGAGATACCGGGATTCTTCCTGATCGGTCCTTTGGAAATGGGCATTCCCGGATTTTTAGTTTACCTGCTTGTTGCCGCCGGTTTCACAGCCGCTCTCAGTGCCATCTTTACCTTTGTCGGCACCATGGCTGACAATAAAGCATTGACCGTTGTGCTGACCCTGACTGTCTGGCTGGGCATACTGCTGGCATCCAGTGCCCTCTACGACCGCCTGTGCGAGCCGGAAATGGAAAGCGGCGTTATGGTCACAGCCAATGGTATGGAAATTCGGGACCCTACACCCAATCCAATGTACTTAAGCGGTACAGAACGCACTGTCTGTGAATGCCTGCTTGATTTCCTTCCTACCGGCCAGACGCTCCTGATGTCAGACACCGCGATCGAACATCCGCTGCGCCAGATTCTGTTCTCAATAACCATAACTGCCGGCACAACTCTGGCAGGCTTTGCTGCCTTCCGCAGAAAAAATATCAGGTAGGTGATTTTATGGAACCGTTGTGGGTCATCATCGGCATATTGCTGCTGGTAATATTATTATTAATCGTTAAAATACGTCTGCTTCAAAAAGACGCAGATGAAATTGCGGATGCATTTGCCGACCGGCTCACAACAGACACCAATATCCTCATCGACCTGTCCACCCGCGACCGGCATATGCGTCATCTGGCAGCGTCCATCAATCAACAGCTGCGCCTGCTTCGGAAACAGCGCCTGCGATATCTGAACGGCGACCGGGAGCTAAAGGAATCCGTTACCAATATTTCCCATGACCCGCGTACGCCTCTGACGGCCATCTGCGGTTATATGGATCTATTGGAGCAGGAGGATAAAAACGAAGCTGTCACCCGTTATCTGGCTCTTATCTCCAACCGCACCGAAGCCATGAAACAGTTGACCGAAGAGTTGTTCCGCTATTCTGTCATTCTCTCCACCGGTGATGACATGGATCTGGAAAATGTTCATATCAACGCCGTCCTTGAGGAAAGTATTGCCGGGTTCTATGGAGCACTGACCAGACAGGGTATTATACCGGTCATCCACATGACAGAAAAGAGGATTGAACGTCAGCTAAATAAAGCCGCCCTCGCCAGAATATTCAGCAATATACTGAACAATGCCCTGAAATACAGCGACGGAGATCTTGCCATCACCATGGAGGATGACGGCGAGATCATATTCTCCAATACTGCATCGGGCCTGAATGAAGTACAGGTCGGAAAACTCTTTGACCGTTTTTATTCTGTTGAAAATGCCAGAAACTCCACAGGTCTTGGCCTTTCCATCGCAAAATTCCTGACGGAGCAGATGAACGGCAGTATCCGGGCAGAATATGACCGGCCAAGGTTCAGTATTTATGTAAAATTCTGAATCTGCGAGGCAGATAAAGCAGGCACTGAAGTGCCTGCCTTATCTGTTTCATATATTCTTTTATTTTTTGTTATACATCATTATTCAAATTCTTTTTTATCATATCGTTGCTTTGTGTCAACAATGCAATATCTTCTTCATACCAATCTTCGCACTCATCAAAATACATCTGTTCTTTTCTCTTTTTAAATATACGAAACGGCTTTTCTTCAGAATTATCATAAATATGACATATATCTGAAACAGCAACGACATCTTTTACCAACTCTAATGCCTTATCATATCTATTAATAATTTTATCTTCCGGAACATCATGACCACCAGACTCTACTCTGGACTTGACACGATATACGTTTATCATTGGATCTGCCGTCAAAACATAATAACACCTGATGAAATATCCCTTTTCTTTCGCTCTCTTTAGCAAATCAATATTTCTATTCGTTGACATCACTGTCTCAAAACAAAATTCTTCCGTATTTTCCAGATGTTCTTCTCGTTGTTTTTCCGCCAACTTTGCTGCCTCTAAATCCGTGCATTTTATATTTTTCTTAATTTCATCAGCATTAATATAATCTATCGGCGGTTTTAATAATTCGGTAAAAGTACTCTTTCCTGAACCATTAGGACCTGCAAACACAACAATTTCAGGCTTTTTTTGCAACTCTTTCACTATAACGCCCTCTCCGTATTCGACTACCAACAGCAACTCTCGAACCATCACTGTTTACCTGATAAATAGTCTGCGTCTTTCTATCAAAAACAGCAACCGGAATATCCATTGCTTTTTTCTTCTCCAGTTCAATCCTCACAGCTGCATTTGCCCTTTTTACAACCTGCTCATCACTAATATAATCCTGTCTATTCAATCATCTTCACCTCATTCTTTTATCGTCTCACTCCCATTTATACAATATAATTATACCAATCGATATATTAATCTGCAACTAACATTTTAAATCTTTCCCTCATGGCTTCATATAAAAGCAAATTCTGGTTACTGCTTTATTTTCTCATACCAGAAATAAAACAGTAACCAGAATCAGACGCTCTTATTTTCTTTTATACTTTTTCCACAATAATATACGGCACATGATCCACAATCTTACCGCCCTGCTCGAGAAAGTGTCCTGTGAATGTTTTCAGATGATTCTGCTGTGTGTAGCTTCCGTCGCGCATCCGCTGCATCTCGGCCTGTTCATTGGCCAGATTCTGTCGGGCAGCTTCCAGGACCTCGGCGGCATCCCGCTGTGGAATTACCACGATACCGTCGGCATCTGTTATTTTGATGGTATCCTTTTTTAAAATTTTACATCTGCTCCAGAATATATTTCTTCACATCTTCCAGCTCACATTCCTTCCAGACGCCTTTTGCTTCTTCCTGGGCAATTGGATAGATGATCTGAAAATCCAGAGCCTCTCCCGGAACACGGCCGCTCCGCTTTGGTTCATAGAAATGTTCCTTCCACTGTTCCTCTGTGGCATCCTTGAATTTATCCGGATAAAGGAAAAGCTGCTGTCGCTTTGTCGCTGCCAGGAACATTTTCGCCGCCAGCGGCTCCAGCCTGTTGTAATCCTCCTCCTGAATATCCGCAAAAATTTTCGGAAGGGGAGCACTCTCAATACGCTCATTTTCACGGTTAATCTTTAAACCGAATGCCTCGAAGGAATATTCTGTCTCTGTAAAATGAATCTTCAGCAGCAGGCCCTTTTCTGTATTATACTGAGCGCGCTGATAATCCGTATCAAAAATAAAATTACCAAGGGAATAGAAAATCATCTTATCGCCCACAGTCTCATAATTCATCGGCACATGGGGATGATGGGACACAACGAGATCTGCGCCCATCTCCAGGAATTTAAGATAACGTTCCCTTGTATAAGGTGAAGGGATGGCTGTAAATTCTTCGCCGCCATGGGATACAACCACACACCACCGGCATTTTGCCTTGATTTCATTGATCATATTCCGGATAGTCTCCATATCACTCCAGCTGACACAGCCCGCCTTCTCTTCTCCGGCCGGTTTGCAGCCGCGCTGATAGCCGACACCCAAAAGGCCGATGCCGCCGGCTTCATCCAGAATGACGGGAACAGCTGCCTCTTTAAGATTCATGCCGACACCCAGAGTCTTTGCGCCGAATTTTTCTGCCTCCCGAAGGGTCATGGCAAGTCCCTCCGGTCCGGCATCCATGATATGATTATTGCATAAGTTCCAGATGTCCGCATCAATATCCCTCAATACCTTTACCGCAGCCGAATTGATGGTATGCATCAGACGCATTTCCGCAGCCTGCATCAGCGTTGCCGTATTGTCCACCAGCGGTCCCTCCACATTGGCAACCACATGGTCCGCACTTGTCAGAAACTGCACGATCTCCGGCGCCAGAAGCTTCTCATCTTCCCATTTCCTGTCCATATATTTATCAAAACCAATATCTCCCGTAAACGCAATTGTTGTCCTAGCCTTCAATTCTGTATACCTCTTCCTTCATTCTGTTCTGTACATATCCTCTCATCTATTATCATCGTATATCCGAAAGGAAATGTCAATTGGATTCTATGCTGAAACAATACCGCTGTATGCAGGTGACTAATTTTATGTAGAAAAGGACTATAAATAACTTGCCGTTTCCATAAGTTTATCGTACACATATTCGTTTGGATTATACTTTTTGAAGTAATTAGAATTATCACCTCCAAGTAACCAGACTGCAAATGCTCCTACTGCCCTGGAACGTGACTGCCCTGCATAACAGTGGATGAGCAGCGTGTCAACCGCTTTATGTTTTCTTATAAATTTAATAATTTGCACGGCCATGTCTTCGGAAAACAAAACAGCACCTTCTACCGGGCGGATGATATCATCAAATTGTAAAGTCAGAACCCCTTTGCAGTATTTGTTCTCTGAAAATGTAATTCCAAAACCATTCGTATGTGAATCCTGGATCGATATCACTGCATAAGTATCTGATTTTTCAACCATCTCCTCCAGACCAGCAGGATAATAATGCTGCATTACGTATTCAAAAGCATCAAAAACAGATTTTACTAATACACGTTTCATCAAGCCGTCTCCCTTCCTGATCATACTCCTTAACAGAAAATCAAAACATCTTAATATCTTATTGTAACACTGATTTTCCTCTAAAAATATATCATTTTCGTTATAAATCTCATGATCCAAATATTTACTTAACTAATCACTGTCAGCTGACGAATTCGGGTGCGCAGCACATAAGAAAAGAGCGAAAGTATCCTGAAGGACACTTTCGCTTTTCGCTTCTCAACTATTATTATTCCGCCCTGTCACGCAGGCGGTTGGTTTCTGACCGCATCCACAAAAATCAAAGTCAGAGCAATATATCCGACAAGAACCACTACGATCAAAGACAACAGTACAAGACAAATGATGCGTAGTTTCGGCTTTTCCCGCAAATACCGAAAGACCGGCACAATGCCTGCCACTACCACTGCCAGCAGCAATACAGCCATTCCCAGCGTCATACGCTTGCCGCCTTCTTATAGATAGTATCTTCCACACGCAGCGTGTCGACAATATCGGTGAACCAGCGCAGCTCATCCAAAAACTTCTGGCGCAGTATTTCCACATTCGCATTATCTTTCCCAAGTTCAAAGAAGTCACGCCCGCTCTTTACCGCAACGTGCAGCTTTCCGTTCCGTAAAAAAGAAATATAGACAATGCCGCCGCTCTTGTCCGCCATACTGATAATATATTCCATCATGTTTGGTGTAAGGATGTAGTAAGCTTCCTCCGGATTATCCGCTCTTACACAGAAGCGCCTGCTAAACTGTTCGTTATCCATTGAAACATTACTTTTCATAAGTTTACGATCTTTTTTGCCCCACTCTGAGATATATACTTCACCGGCAAGTTCCTTACCAAAGTCGCAGGTAAGCCACTGCCCCTTAAAGTGTGTAATTTGGTTTTTTTCAGTTTGTCCGTTTTCGTCGGTGGTTTCCTGCTCATTAATTAACTCGATGTCGCCCAGTTCAATGTTAAGCCCATTGTAGACCGCCTTGATATGATCGCTGCCGGCCGTGGTGTTATAAGAGAACGGAAATACCATGCTGCCAGGGTTTATTCTGCCCCATGGGTTATATTCCACATCATCGCCAAGCGCCTCTTTCAGCACACCGTTGATGATATTGTCGCTAAGGAGCTTTTTAAGCGTGCTGCTGCTCTTTTCCAGCTGGTATCCTCCTACCAGCGCAAGCACAAGACAGAAAATTGCCAGAGGAATCATCGCCGTGATAAAACAAAGAATCATCGCCGCGCCGGAGCCGTATGTCAGAACCCTGGCAATCGTTGCCTTGCTGCGCAATGATTGGAGCTCAGCCTCCAACTGCTCATTCGTCATCATCTGCTTTTCTTCCATAATCATCTCTTCCTTTCTCAGAACGTGATTTTTACATCCTCGCTCTTACTTGTTTCTGCGGCAAAGAATTCCACAGGCTGACGTGCCCCTGCTAAAAGCTTAGCCGGGAACATAGCAATCGCCGTATTATAGGCGGTGACGTTGCTGTTATACAATCGACGCGCAGCCTGTAAGTGCTCTTCCGCGTCGCGGATTCCCCGCTGAAGCTCTACGAAAAC